>JAWVYG010000747.1:0-2173 GCA_033722815.1 Halioglobus sp. | reverse complement strand
GGTAGCCGAAGCTGACGGAACCGCCCAGTGCGTCGGTGCTGTAGCTGGCCACGTTGACCTCGTCCAGGTCGACGGCGCGGTAGAAGATGTTGAAGCCGCGGCTGACACCGTCTTCCGTGTAGTAGGGGTCTGTATAGCTGAAGTTGTACACATCCTGGTACTTGGACGAATTCAGGCCTATACCGACGCGCTTGCCGGTGCCAAGGAAGTTGTCCTGCTGCAGGTTGACGCCGAGGATGAGGCCCGCATCCTGGGCAAAACCGATACTCGCACCGATACTGCCGGATGACTGCTCCTCAACGGTAAAGTCCACGTCAATAAGGTCGTCGTGGCCTGGCACCTCGGGGGTCTCTACGCTGGCCCTCGAGAAAAAGCCGAGCCGCTCCAACCGCACCCTCGACTGCTCGATCGCCGCCGCGGAGGCCGGCGCGCTCTCCATCTGCCGCATTTCCCGGCGCAGCACGTCGTCGATGGTCTTCTCGTTGCCCTTGAAACTGATGCGCCGTACATAGGTGCGTTTGCCCGGATCGACGAAGAACTTCATGGAGACCGTGTTGTCCTCGGCATCGATCTCCGGGATGCCCGTGACCTTGGCGAAGTTGTAACCCTCGTTGCCCAGCCGCCGGGTCAGGTACTCCTCGGTCGTGGTGACCATGCGCTGCGAGAACGTATCGCCCTCGGACAGCAAGAGGAAGCGCTCCAGGTCGTCCTCGGGCAGTACCAGGTCACCCGACAGGCCGACGCCGGCGACCTTGAATTTCTCACCCTCGGAAACGTTCGCGGTGATGTAGACCTCGCGCTTGTCAGGTGACACGGAGACCTGGGTCGAATCGATGCGGAATTCCAGGTAGCCCCGGTCCATGTAGTGGGAGGAGAGTGTCTCGAGATCCCCCGTGAGCTTCTCGCGCGAGTACTTGTCGTCGTTGGAGAAGAAAGAAAACCAGCCAGTGGTCTGCAGCTCGAAGAGATCCGTGAGCTCCTCGTCGTCGAACACCTCGTTGCCGACGATGTTGATGTGCTTGATGGCGGCGACCTCGCCCTCCTCGACATCGATGTTCACCGTGACGCGGTTGCGCGGTTCGGGAATAACCTCGGTATCGATCTGGGCGTCGTAGCGGCCCTGCTGCACATACTGGCGCTGCAGCTCGAGCTGCATGCCCTCCAGTGTAGAGCGCTGGAACACCTGGCCGACCGCCAGTCCCGCGCCCTTCAGTCCATCGAGCAGCGCCTCTGTCTCGATCGCCTTGTTGCCCTCGATATTGATCTCGCTGATGCTGGGCCGCTCGGTCACCATGACGACCAGCACGTTACCGTCACGACCGATGCGGATATCGTCGAAGTTGCCGGTGGCGAACAGGCTGCGGGCGGATTCGCGTACCGCCCTTGAGTCGATGACGTCGCCGACCGACACCGGCAGCGCGGCAAACACGCTGCCCGGGGAGATGCGCTGCAGGCCTTCCACCCGGATATCGGCGATAATAAAAGTCTGGGCGTGCAAAAGCGGCGCGAACAGGACGAGGGCCAGCAGCGGCCATTTCAGCATGGATTTTATCAAGGTAGTCTCAATCGCCTGTTGCGGGCCGCGGCTAATCCCAACACTCTGTTATTGCGTTCCCGGTGCGCCAGCCTGTCGCGAGCAAGATTCATGGAACCTACAGGCGCACGATATCGTTGTACAGCGCCAGCACCATTATCCCCAGTACCACGAACAGGCCCAGCTGGTAGCCCAGCGCCTGTATTTTCTCAGGTACCGGACGTCCCGCCAATAGCTCGATGGTGTAAAACAGCAGGTGCCCGCCATCCAGCACCGGTATGGGCAGCAGGTTCAGGATGCCCAGGCTGATGCTCAGCAGTGCCAGGAAACTGATAAAGGACTCAATGCCCGACTTGGCCGAGGCGGTGGCAACTTTAGCAATGGTAATTGGGCCGCTCAAGTTTTTCGGCGAAATGAGGCCCATGATCATCTTCTGTATGGACTTGAGCGTGAATACCGACAGTTCGCCCGTACGGTTCAGGGCTGCCCCCAAAGACTCGATCGGCCCGCGCTGGTAGGTACGAATAAGGTGTTCCGGCATCTCGGGCGGCTCTACCGCGATACCCACGCGGCCGAATACCTCGCCGTTCTCCTCCTGGCGTCGCTCCGGGACGATCGTCGTCGTCATTTCCCGCCCCT
>JAWVYG010000746.1:0-2197 GCA_033722815.1 Halioglobus sp. | reverse complement strand
CTTGTCGATCTCGGCGAGCTTCCTTGGAATGCGGTGCAGCCGGTCCCAGAACTGCTCCTTGATCTCCACCGGCGAGGGCGTCGTGTGCGCGCCCAGCTGCGTGGTATCGCCACCGCGGCAGAACCCCTCACCGGCACCGGTCACCACGATGACCGCCACGTCCCTGTCCACCCGGCACGCTTCCAGCGCGTCCACCCAGGGCGGCAGCATCTGCTCGTTGATCGCGTTGAGCACTTCGGGCCGGTTGAGCGTGATGACGGCGACCTTGCCGTCCTTCTCCAGCGTGATGGGCGAACTCATTGACTCTCTCCGTACAGGTATTTGTCCAGCGTTCGGTGGAAGTGGCGGATACGCACCTCCTGGTAGTTCGCCAGTTCGATGCGCCCCGACTGCAGCGACTGCAGGCCTTTTTGCACCAGGGGCAGGTTGCTGACATCCTGATCGAGCGCCAGCGGTGGCGCGTTTTTTCGAATCCATCTTTATGCTTTACTTGTCTCCCGCCACGCGGCATTCACAGGGCAGGCCAGCGCGCCAGCATGTACCAGGACCCCCAGAGCATCCTTATCACCGGTGCCTCCAGCGGCATCGGCGAAGCCCTTGCGCTGCACTATGCCGCGCCGGACATCACCCTGTTCCTCGGCGGGCGCAACGCGGAGCGCCTCGAGGCCGTTGCCGAACGTTGCCGCGACAACGGAGCCGAGGTGGCCTGCCGGGTCGGCGACGTCACTGACGAGACCGGCATCGGGCACTGGATCCGCGACTGCGATACGCGGCGGCCGCTCAACCTCGTCATCGCCAACGCCGGCGTCGCTCTGGGCGCGGGCGAGGTCGAGGGGCTGCACAGGGCGGCCGTTGACTCATTTCACATCAATGTGAACGGTGTTTTCAACACCGTCCACCCGGCGCTGGAGGTGATGGCCTCACGCAGGCCCTACCCCGTGACCGACGCCCAGGTCGCCCTGATGAGCTCCGTCATGGGCTACGTGGGAACGGCGCGCTCCCCCGCCTACTCTGCATCCAAGGCCGCGGTGAAGCATTACGGCCAGGCCCTGCGCGGCGCCTTCCGCGACATGGGTATCGGGATCTCTGTTATCTGTCCCGGCTATGTCGCCAGCGCCATGATTACGCGCAAGATGCCCTTCCTGATCGAGGCGGACAGGGCCGCGGACATCATCGCCAGGGGCCTCGCCCGCAACAAGGCGCGCATCACGTTCCCCTGGCAGGTCATGCTGCTGGCACGGATCGTCTCCAACCTGCCGGGCTTCCTCGAAGATCGCCTCAACAAGCCCTGGGGGGTGCCAAGGCTGGACGACAACCGCTAATCGCCCGGCCGTGTCGCGGCCGCCACTACTGCGCTCCGCGCCAGGTGCCGTGGAAGGACACGGGCACCCGGTGTGAGACCTTCGCCCGGCCCAGCGGTCCGGCGGCGATATTGAGCGCATCGAAGACGCACAGCGCACTGGTGTTGGACGGGATGTCGTACACGCAGCTGATGACGTAGCCCTCCCCTTCGCCGGCGGACTCCCCCGCCGGTACGAACATCGGCTCCGAGACGTAGCCGGCTTCGAAGGCGTAGGTATCCTCCTGCTGTGTCTGCACATTGAAGTGGACGATTGCGTTGTAGACGGCATCCGAATCCGGGATCTGCGCCGGGATCGACCTGTCCGTGGACGTGTACCAGCCGTGGCTGTAGTCACGCATGGCATAGCGCGGGTCGATCACCGGGAACTCGGCGCCGTGGTCGGCCAGCGGCGTGAACTTCACCCGCGGGTTGGGATCGTTCAGGTCCAGCGTCCAGCGGCAGAGGTAGGGGTGGATATTGGGTGGTGTCGGCGTGCCGTCCTTCATCGGGAAGAGCGGCGGTGAATCGAAGTGGCAGGCCTCCATGGTGATAACACCGCCCGCGTCACGCCCATTCATGAAGTGGAACACGTAACACGCATCGCCCTCGAACCAGGTGATGTCCTCCGGCGTGCCCTTGCGCGGCATGACCCCGACCATCGTGGGCACCTCGGGCTCCCAGGCGAAGGGCGGCTTGCCCTCCATCGCCCGCGCCAGGTCGCCGGTGATGGGCATGACGGGGAAGATGATGTAGTTCTCGGTCACGACGAAATCGTGCACCATGGCAGCGTACGGCGCCTTGAACACGTGGGACTCGACCATGAAGCCCTCCGCGTTGACGCGGTAGTAGCCCATG
>JAWVYG010000745.1:0-2199 GCA_033722815.1 Halioglobus sp. | reverse complement strand
CGGCCCGCTGTGGTGACAAGGTAGGGCACGGCGTACTGGAGCAGATGCACATCGGCCCCTCCACCAGCTTCGGTTTCGACGACTGGTTCGACGGGGCGAAGTAGCGCAGGCTTGTTATACTCACCGTTTTCCTGCTGAACGCCCCGGAGGCCTGTCATGGTGCGCGTACTCAAGTGGTTGGCAATTTTGATCGTGCTGCTGGTGGCGCTGGCCCTCGGCGCTACCTGGTATGTCGGAGCCTGGAACCTGGTCTTTCCCAACCGCGGCCACGACACGGTGCCGCCGGTGCTGCCCGAGGAGCTGACTTCCCCGGCGATCCTCGTGTTCAGCAAGACCAACGGATTCCGCCACGTGGAGGGAATCGCCGGCGGTAACGCCGCGCTGCGGGACATCGCCTCGCAGCACGGATGGGGGCTGTTCGCCACCGAAAACGGCGCCGTGTTCAATCCCGGCGACCTGTCGCGTTTCGCCGTGGTGGTGTTCTCCAACGCCTCCGGCGATATGCTGAGCACGGAGCAGGAGCTGGCCTTCCAGGCGTGGCTGGAAGGTGGCGGCGGCTGGCTTGGCATCCATGCCGCCGGGGACAGCTCACACCTGGAGTGGCGCTGGTACCGCGATAACCTGATCGGCGCGGACTTCACCGCGCATATCATGGGACCGCAGTTCCAGTTTGCCGATGTCACCATGGAAAACCGCGAGCACCCCGTCGCCGCCGGCGTCCCGGCGACCTGGCAGCATGAGGAGGAGTGGTACTCCTGGCAGGAGAGCCCCCGCACGGAGGGCTTTACTATCCTCGCCACGATAGACGAGGAGTCCTACACGCCGGTACAGAAAATGTTCGGCACGGAGGTCGACCTGCGCATGGGCGACCACCCCATCGTCTGGGTGAACTGCGTGGGTAAGGGGCGCACTGTCTACGCTACTATGGGCCACCGCGCGGAAGCTTTCGAGCAGCCGCAGGTGTTGCAGATTCTCGACAACGCCCTGCAGTGGCTGACCGGCCCCCGCGGCGCCTTTTGTCCCGGCGATACCTGAACCGCTAGAGCGGCAGTTCGATAAGCTTGGTGCGCAGCGGGGCGATCTCGCCCTCGGGCAGCTGGAAGCGCCAGAATATGATGCCGAAGGGACGACCCTCGGTGTCCAGCCAGTTCGGGTGCCCCGGGTCACGGTGCGCAATCACCATCTCGAAGTTGCCATCCTCATCCTGTTCGGCCTGGGCCCTGTTCAGCGAGGTGGTGCGTTCCTCGTAATTCAGGGTTTGCAGGAAGCGGTTGAACAGCACCACGTTGGCGAAGCGGCACTCGGGGAAACGACCGCGAATGATCAGCGCCTGGTTGGGCTGCAATACCCAGGGCGCCATGCTGTACACGTTGTCCTTGGCCGCGTAGGTAATGTCCTCGTTGCCGCCGTCCCGCACAGGCTGCGGAAACTGGTTCGGTACCCGCGATACCCAGGGGATATCCGTCTGGGCAGTCATCGGTACCACGTTACCCTTGATAAAGGTTGTCACCCGGCGGATGCCCGCGGCGATATCGGCGTCGCTGGGGGCCGGTCGCGGATCGACGGAATTGAGATTGCGGATATCGATCGGGATATGGTGCATGCGATCGCGGTTGATGCTGCGCTTGTTCTCGTAGTAGTGGCGGGTGGTGATGCTGCTGGCCCCCTTGGGTAGCGGCAGCCAGTTGCCCTTGACCTTGTCCGGGCTGGCGATGATCTCGTAGTTACCCTCTGCATCCGCTGCTAATTCGCTGTCGTTCAACGCGGCGGCGATCCCGCCGCC
This sequence comes from Halioglobus sp., assembly GCA_033722815.1. Classification (GTDB taxonomy): domain Bacteria; phylum Pseudomonadota; class Gammaproteobacteria; order Pseudomonadales; family Halieaceae; genus Marimicrobium. Next base: position 416 of record JAWVYG010000745.1, on the reverse strand, counting down.
GCCGTCGGTGCCCGCACCCTTTTCCACCGTGAAGCTGGTGTAGGTGGCGCCGGCGAGATTACCGCGGATACGGTAGCTGTGCCGGTCGTCGATCACCGCGGAGAAGTAGCGCGCATCCGGGTTGTCGCCGAGCAGTTTCTTGTGGGGATTGATGAACGAGGTGAAGAACGGGCGCGCCGGATCCGCCTCGAGCCAGCACTGCAGGCCGTGTACCAGCGTGTGCAGCAATACGCGGCGGGCCTCGGCGTAATCCTGCGGCGTGTTTAGGTTCCACTCCGGCGAGGAAAAGTTTCCTTCCAGCGCATCGAGGGTGGATTGCAGCTCGGCCAGGGCCGCGCTGGCGGCGCCGCCATCCTGCGTGGCAGCCTGCAGGGCGGCGGGCGACAGCAGTCCGCCCACCAGGCCGCTCAGGGCGG
>JAWVYG010000744.1:0-2202 GCA_033722815.1 Halioglobus sp. | reverse complement strand
CTGCACGACGAGTGACTCCCCCCCCCGCGCCGCCCCGCCGGCCGCCTCCGCAACCCAGCGCCCGGGCCGGGAGCCCGCGGGGCGGATGGCCCGGACAGCCCGCTCGCGAGAACGTGCCCGGCACTTGCCGGCGCGCGTGAGTAAACTCTCCCCATGGGCCCAAGATCCATCGGGCTGACCTCCCTGGTCGCCCTCGTCATCGGCAACATGCTGGGTGCGGGGGTCTTCACCACGTCCGGCTTCGCACTGGGGGACCTGGGCTCGCCGGCCTGGGTGATGCTCGCCTGGCTGCTGGGCGGCCTCCTGGCACTGTGTGGCGCCCTCAGCTACGGGGCACTCGCACGCCTGATGCCCGAGTCGGGCGGCGAGTACCTGTTCCTGTCGCGTGCGGTACATCCCCTCGCGGGATTTGTCGCCGGCTGGATATCGCTGTGGGCCGGTTTTACCGCGGCGATCGCGTTCGCGGCCATCACCTTCGAGGCCTACCTGCTGCCGCGGGAACTGGCCGACGTATTGCCTCGCAACACGCTGGCCAGCGCGGCGATCCTGGTCGCCGCCTTGGCCCACGGCGTGCGCGTGCGCTACGGCGCCGTGTTCCAGAACAGCGCCGTGGCACTCAAGCTGGCGCTGATCGCCGGGTTTATCCTGTTCGGCCTGTGGTCCGCGGGCCGCGGACAGTGGGCGGGCATCGACATCTGGCTGCACAGCGAGGAACCGCCGCTCGCCCTGCCCGCCTTCGCCATGACCCTGATGTGGATCTCCTTCAGTTACTCAGGCTTCAACGCGTCGGTATACGTGGCCGGCGAGGTGGCCGGGGCGCGCCGGATGGTACCGAAGGCGATGCTGTACGGCACCGCGGCGACGACGGTGGTCTACCTGTTGCTGAACTTCATCTTCGTCTTCGCCCCCGCGCCGGAGGCCGTCGCACAGCAGGAGGATGTGGCGGCTGTGGCCGCGCAGGCGCTGGGTGGCGACACGCTGGCCGGCGCCATGCGCGGCGTCATCGCCATCGCCCTGTTCACCTCCATTTCCGCCATGATCATGGCGGGGCCCCGTGTCTATGCGCAGATGGCCGCCGACGGCATGATGCCAGCCCGACTGGTGTTCCGCGGTGCGGTACCGCGCAGCGCCATCGCGCTGCAGGCGGCGCTGGCGATGCTCGTGGTGTGGCTGAGCGACCTGCGCGAACTGCTGTCCTACCTGGGCTTTACCCTGGGCCTGTCCTCGGCGGCTACCGTCGCAGCCCTGTTTGTCGCCGCGCGCGGGCACGATGGCCGCGACACCCGCCTGCCGGGCTACCCCTGGGCGCCCGCCGTGTACGTCGGCTGCACGCTGCTGTTCTGTGCTCTGGCCGCCACCATCAATCCCTGGGAGATGCTCGCCGCGCTGCTGACCATCGCTTCCGCGCTCGCGGTTTACGCAGTGCTGCGCCGCGGTCGCTACGGTATTCAGCCGCCGGCCGTCACGCCACTCTCGAACCAGGACGCGCCCCTGGTCGCACCGGGCAGCCACAGCGGCCCGATACCCTGTATCCGCATGGGCGACGTTTCCGCCTGTATGGTCAACGGCGTATTCGGCGATCCGCTGCTGCAGCTGCAGCTGCTGCACCAGCGCAGGAACCTGTTGTTCGACCTCGGCGATCCCGGCCGCCTCTCCGCGCGCGCGGCCCACCAGGTCACCGACCTGTTCCTGACCCATGCCCACGCCGACCATATCGGGGGCTTCCTCTGGTTCCTGCGCACGCGCATCGGCGTGCCCGAGGCCTGCCGCCTCTATGGGCCGCCGGGCATCGCCCGCCAGGTCGCCGGCCTGGTGGACGGCATACTGTGGGACAGGGTCGAGGAGCGTGCACCGCGCTTCGAAATACGCGAGTGGCGCGATGGCCGCCTGCACCTGTTCGAGGTGGTCGCAGGCCACGGCGGCGCCATCGAGACCGGGCAGGAAGACGCCGTCGACGGTATCGTGTGGCGCGAAGCGGCGTTCCAGGTGCGGGCGACGGAGCTCGACCACGGCACGCCGGTGCTGGCCTACGCCTTCGAGCCGCGCGCGCGGCTGAACGTGTGCCGCGACCGCCTGCAGGCACTGGGCCTGGCCACCGGGCCCTGGCTGCAGGAACTCAAGCGCGAGTACCTGGCGGGCAACCACGATTACGAGGTAGCGCTTCCGGACGGTCGTCGCATGAGCGTCGAACAGCTGCGCGAG
>JAWVYG010000743.1:0-2208 GCA_033722815.1 Halioglobus sp. | reverse complement strand
TCTCGAAGCTGCAGACGCTCCCCGTACTTGGAAGGCTGGCCAGTCTGTTCAGCGGCTTGCGCCTGGTGGGCAACCTCGATCCCGACAGCCAGCTTTTCCTTGCGCAACAGCGCAGTGATCACGAACGGCTCGCGCATGCATCCGCCAGGGTTGTCGATCACCTGGACCAGATTCTCGATCGCCTGGGTGGTGGTGCTGATAGTGCGGGTTCACAGGAGACCGCCGTTGATGTCGTACTCCCGGTGGGCGTGACGCATGTGGCCCTGGCCTGGTTGCTGACGCTGGGAGTCGAAGAATTCCTGTCCTGGAGTTTTCACCGTGTACTTGCGCGGCAGCCTGTGGAGGAGGAATCTGCCCTGGCCCTGCAATCCCTCGCCGAGGGCAGGGTGACAAGGACGCGCTTCCTCGGCGATCTCTGCCGCGACAACGATGTCGACATTGACAGCATTAACGTGGTGGGCCTGCCCCAGGCATATCGCCGGGAGCGGCTCTTTGGCCTGCCGCTGGTCGGTTTTTTCTTCAGGGTGCCGCGGCTCTTGTACCTGCTGGGCCACCTGGAGGCGCTGTACGATTACCAGGCAAGTGAGGTCGCCAGCGGGGCGGCGCGCGTCGCCGGGGTCGAGGCGCGCCTGATGAGCCATTACAACCAGACTGTCAGGCAGGTTCGTCGTGAACTGGATAAGGCTGTGCGGGAACAGCCCGATCAGTTCGAAGACCTGTAGAGCCCTATGAATATAGCCGTTCTGAATACCCAGATCCCGTTTTGCCGCGGCGGGGCGGAGGTGCTGGCTGATGACCTGGTCGAAGCACTGAATGAGCGCGGGCACGTGGCCACGATCGTCAGCGTGCCTTTCAAGTGGTACCCGCAGCAGTCCCTGATCGACAACATCATCGCCTGCAAACTGCTCGACATAAGTGATTTCAATGGTGTGGAAGTCGAGAAGGTAATCGCCCTCAAGTTTCCGATGTGGCTTGTGGAGCACGAGCACAAGTCGCTGTGGATTCTGCACCAACATCGGACGGCCTACGAACTTTGGGATACCGAGTTCAACGATATGGCGTCGATGGAGGATGGGGCGCTGGTTCGCGACCTCATTATCAGGGAGGACAATGCGTCGATCCCCGGCTGCGAGGGTATCTACACGATCTCGCAGAATGTCACCGACCGTTTGCACAAGTACAACGGCATCCCCTCCGAGGTGCTCTATCCGCCCCCGCGCGGCATGGATTCGTTCTACAACGAGGCCTACGGCGACTATTTCTTCTACCCCAGCCGCATCACGCCCCTGAAACGACAGGAGCTCGTTATCGATGCGCTGGTCCACGCGTCCAGGAACGTATCGGTGGTATTTGCAGGCCAGGCGGATGACCAGGGGTATTTGCGTTCCCTGCAAGAACGGGCGGAACGAGCCGGTGTCGCCGACCAGATCATTTGGCTCGGGCACATCTCTGAAGAAGAAAAACTCAAGCACTACGCCAATTGCCGTATGGTGCTCTTTCCCTCCTACAACGAGGATTACGGCTACGTTACGCCCGAGGCCATGTTGTCTTCCAAGGGTGTGATCACGCTGGCTGATTCGGGCGGTTCACTGGAGTTCATCGACCACGATGCCTCGGGTTCTGTTATCCCGGCCGATGCGGTGGCGCTCGGGGCAGAGCTGCAGCGAATCCGCGACAACAGCGATCTCGCGCGGCGGTACGGGGAGGGCGCCCGGGAGAAGGTGCTGCAGATGGATATCTCCTGGGACAAAGTCGTAGAGCACCTGGTCCAGTCGTGAACATCAAGTGGTTTTCGCCCCTCGACCCGCAGCGAACCGATATCGGCAGGTATTCCCAGCTGTTGCTTCCCTACCTGCACGACAAGTTTGCGCTCGGGACGCTGACCGATTCCGCCGAGGTAGAGTGCGTCTTTGAATGTGATGACGCCGTTGTGGGTATGGCGCCAATCAATATCTACAACATCGGTAACAATGAATGCCACTGCGGCATTCTTCACCATGCCATGCGTGAGCCAGGAATTATCATCCTGCATGATGTGAGCCTGCTTGAGCTCTCCCTCGCCTTCGCCCGGGCATTCCCGGAAATCGACCTGACCGAGCTGGTCAGTGACGAGCACGGGGTGGAAGCGGCCGCGGCATTCGATGCGCTGTTCGGCGGCATACAGTACTCCTGGCGGGGCGAGTCACAGGACCAGTACGACGAGTTCGT
>JAWVYG010000742.1:0-2209 GCA_033722815.1 Halioglobus sp. | reverse complement strand
GACTGGATATCGGCGACGTCACCCTCGCCCAGCCCGGCCGCCGCGGCGTCCTGCGGATGCATGTAGAGAAAATTGGTGCGGTTGTGCTCGCCGTTGGTCAGCGCATCGATGTTCTGCGTCCAGCTGTTGTGGGTGCTGTGGACGCGCTTGCTGATCAGGCGCAGCCGGCCGGCACTTGAGCGCATCTCCTCGAGCCGCGCGTCGAGCCCGCGCGCCTGCTCGATGAACTCGGGCGGCGCCAGGTGCACCAGGCCATCGTCGGTGGCCAGCCGCTTGCCGAGGAAACTGCCCGGCTGCACCTGCGCCCGCGGCTTGCCTTCCGTGTGCGTGAGCAGGTCGGCGAAGCTGCCGTTGCCGGAGCGGCGCAGTATCTGGTCGAGGATGAAGCGTTGCGGCACCCCGGGCAGGCGCCCGGACGCGCCGAAGCGGTTCAGCGTCTTCATCAGGCGCAGCAGCCACTGCACGGGACGCGAACCGAACAGCGGCGCGCCGCAGGCCGTGGCCAGGTCGGTATATATCGACGCCTCGTCGCGCTGCTCGCCCTCCGGCGGCACCAGCGCCTCGGTTGCGGTCAGGTAGGGGATGGACTGCATGCCCAGGAACAGCGGGAACACGAAGGGCAGGTCCGGACGCTGCAGCGGCGAGGTCGCTGGCAGCACGTAGTCGGCCAGGCTGGCGGTTTCGTTGAGGTAGATATCGGTCACCACCAGCAGCTCCAGTTCCTGCAGCGCCTGCGACAGGCGCTCCGCGTTGGGCATGGTCATCAGCGGGTTGCCGCCGGTGACGAACATCGCCCTGATCTGGTCGGTGCCGGGGGTGAGTATCTCGTCGGCGAGGATGCCGCCGGGAAAGCCTCCGTTCAGCTCGCGGAAGTTGCCGACACGCGACACCGCCTCGCGCTGGAACATACCGTTCTTCTTCGCGTAGGCCGCGAAATCGAAGATGCCCTCTCCCACCAGCGCGCCGCCGGCGCGATCGAGGTTGCCGGTCACCGCGGTAATGCACTCCGCCAGCCACTGGGCCAGGGTACCGTCGCGGCCCATGCCCAGCCCGGTACCGGTAACGATCGCGGCGCCGCTGGCGGCGGTAAACGTGGCCACCAGTTCGCGCAGCGCCGCGGGCTCCATGCCGGTGACCGCCGCCGTGCGCTCGGCCGGCCAGGCGAGGGCCAGCTCGCGCAGCGCGGCGAGGCCGCTCATGTGCCGGTTTATCGCCTGCTCGTCGTACGCGCCCTGCGCGAAGACCTCGCAGAGGAAGGAGAGAAAGAAGAACACGTCACTGTTCGGCTTGATGAAGCGGTGCTCGCCGGCCACCTTCGCGGTCTCGTTGTAGCGCGGGTCGATGACGATAATGCGGCCGCCGCGCGCTTTCACCTGCTTCAGGCGCTTGACGGGGTGCGCCACCTGCAGGAACGTCCACTTGGACACCACGGGATTGGTGCCGACCACCAGCATGCACTCCACGTTATCCAGGTCGACGAAGGGCTGGTGAAACGGGAATCCGTACATGGCCGAGGCGGCGGCAAAACGATTGGCGCAGTCCTGCGTGGAGGAGGAGTACACGTTGTGCGAGCCGAGCCCCTGCATGAAGCCCTCGGCAAAAATGGGGTGCAGGATGCTGAAGCCGGCGGCGGTGCCCACGTACATGCCTATCGACTGCGGGCTGACCGCGCGCAACGCCTTTACCTTCGCGCCGATCTCGGACAGCGCCTGCGACCAGCTGATGCGCTGGAACTCGTCCCCCACGCGCTTCAGCGGGTAGCGCAGCCGGTCCGGGGAATCGTACATGCTGTGCTGGTGCAGGCCTTTCATGCAGGAGAAGCCCAGGGTGCCGTGATGCGCCGCGTTGGGGGCCAGCGACACCACCTGGTCGCCCTCGAGCTCGGCCACCAGCCCGCAGCTGGCCTCACAGATACGGCAGAAGGTATGCACGGTTCGCTTGTCAGTCACGTCAGGGTCCACCTGTTAATTCGCAGTGGCCAACGGTAGCATATGCATCGCGGCAGGCAACCGTAGGGGACAGTGCAAGTGGAACAAACGATGAGCAAGAGCGATTCGCTGGTTCGCGTCAGCGCGGCCTACGTGGTGGCACTGTTCAGCGGCGGCGTCACCCTGGCGCTGGTCGACTACAACCCGCTGCTCGACGTCCTCATCGCCGACCTGGTCGCGACCGTGGTGATCTTCCTGTTCAGCCGCGCGTGGCGCAACTG
>JAWVYG010000741.1:0-2210 GCA_033722815.1 Halioglobus sp. | reverse complement strand
CATACCGCTCTGATCGTCAGGTTCGCTTTCGACCACCCACCTGGACACCCGTCAGCAGACAGAAACCTGCCTTTCCACTCGCATCTGACCGGGTCAACTTGGCATGCAATTGCAGGTCCAGAAAATGAATACCTCACCTGGTTGGGACCCGCAAAATTCGCGTTGGAGAAATAACGCGGTTCCAGGCAATTTTTACCAAGGAAAGGTCCGATACAGAGACGAGTTCAGGCCCCTGATTATCACCTAAGAGCCTGAATTCTTGTTGGATTGCCCCTGTCCCGCGTAGACGCGAAACAGAGAGCAGACTGGATGGCGGAGAGGGTGGGATTCGAACCCACGTGGGGCGGTAATGCCCCCAACCGATTTCGAGTCGGTGCCGTTATGACCGCTTCGGTACCTCTCCAGTGATCTGAACTCACGGGTTTTCGGGATCTGCCGATGAATGCGGTATGATTACCCCGCATTTACCATGGATAAGAACGTGGCGCGAGCCATGCAATACCGTCATGGGTTTCAACTCGACAGGGACAACAGGCCGGCCCGCTGTTCAGGCCGGGTATTCTAGCGTAAGGGGGGCGTGTCCTGCCATGGGTCGTTGCGCTCTGTATCTGCTTGCCTGCCTGCTGCTGACCGCCTGCGGTGAGCCCCCTACCCTGCTCGAACAGGTCAGGCAGCAGAACGAACTCGTCGTGCTCACCCGCAACAGCCCGACGACCTACTACGAGGGTCCCGACGGGCCAACCGGGCTCGAGTACGAACTCGTCGAGGGCTTCGCAAAACACCTGGGCGTCGAACTGCGCCTGGTGGTTCCACCCAACTTCAACGATATCCTGCCACTGGTGGTGCGCGGCGATGCCCACCTGGCGGCCGCCGGCCTGACGGTGACCAACCGGCGCATGGAGACCATTCGCTTCGGACCGGTCTACCAGGAGATCACCCCCCAGCTGGTCTACCGCAGCGGCTCGGTCAGGCCGAAATCACTGGCTGATCTCAAAGGTCAACTCGAGGTGGTCGCCGGCAGCAGTCACGCCGAACGCCTGCAGGAACTGAAAAGTGAATACCCGGACCTTGCCTGGCAAGAGCGTGAACTGGAAAACGAGACCCTGCTGTCGCTGGTCTGGCAGCAGCTGATCGAGTACACCATCGCCGACTCGAACGAACTGGCGATCAACCGCCGCTTCTATCCCGAACTCAAGCCCGCCTTTGCCATCAGCGAACCGCGCTCGCTGGCATGGGCCTTCGCCCGCAACGACGACGACAGCCTGGTCCGGGAGGCCGAGAGCTACTTTGCCAGGCTTCGGGAGGAAGGCCTGCTCAACCAGCTGATCGAGCGCTACTACGGCCATATCACGGAATTCGACTATGTCGGCACGCGTCGCTACCAGGCCCACATCCTGCAGCGCCTGCCGCAGTATCAGCCCCTGTTCCAGTCGGCCGCCGAGGCCGTCGGCATGGACTGGCGGCTGCTTGCCGCCATCGGCTACCAGGAGTCGCACTGGAATCCGGACGCGATCTCGCCCACCGGTGTGCGCGGCATCATGATGCTGACCCTGGCCGCCGCCAAGGACCTGGGCATCAGCAACCGACTCGAACCTGAACAGAGCATCCATGGCGGCGCCGAGTACCTGTCGAGCATGCTGAAGCGCCTTCCGGAGAGCATCCCGGAACCGGACCGCACCTGGCTCGCGCTGGCCGCCTACAATGTCGGGCTGGGCCACCTGCAGGACGCCCGCATACTGACCCAGAAGCGCGGCGGGGACGCCGACAAGTGGGTGGACGTCAAGGAGACCCTGCCGCTACTGAGCGAGAAGAAGTGGTTCCAGCAGACACGCTACGGCTACGCGCGCGGCCGCGAACCGGTGCGTTACGTGGAGAACATCCGCAGTTACTACGACATCCTGGTGTGGTACACGGAGAAGGACGAGGCCGACACCAAAACCCCGAAACCGCTGCTGCTGGACTCGCTGGCTCTCTAGTGGCGGCGACAATCGGATTGCTTGCCCCGATAAAAACCATCGCGAATGAATTCACCCCTGCGGGGAGTTTACATTCGATAGCCGCCTGAACGGCGAATCAGTTCCCCAGGGCCTCGGCCTCCATGGACAGGTAGACCTGGTAGGCATTGCGCCGGTTGGCCTCCGCGAAGGCCGGCAGGTCCTCGAACCCTGACCAGTCGGTCGACTCGTACGCCTCGCTGAAGGGGATGAACT
>JAWVYG010000740.1:0-2213 GCA_033722815.1 Halioglobus sp. | reverse complement strand
CAGCAGTGTGCGCGGGCCACTGGTGCCGTAGACCTGCCGCCGCTGCAGCGCCGACCAGATGTCGTCGCGGGTGCGACCGGGCGCATGTATCGCGACCAGCCCGCCAGTCTGGTAGAAGGCTCCCACGCGATCATCCACCAGGCCATCGTCGCTGAATATCGACGGCGCGGGCACCCGATCGAAAGGCAGTGACTGCGCGGGCGGGGGAGGGGAATCCTCCGGCGCCGTCATCGGCTTCAGCGGCAACTGGAAGTCCGCCATGTGGAAGCGGTCGTACTCCTTGTATCCTGTGCCCGGCCGTGCCGTGTGTACGTCACTGGAGCCGAGAAAACCGAAACGGAAGCGCAGGGGTCTTTCCGGGTTATCGAAATTGCTGATGGCCAGCGCGTACTGCGCGGAGCTGGCCGGCCGGTAGTACCATGCTGGCTGGAAGCAGTCGCGGCACTGGCCCGCGTCCAGCCAGTCCTGGTCACGCGCCATGGGCACGGTGGCCTCGCCCTGTAGCTGCGGCGCAGCGAGGTAGTTGCTGCGCGTGGCGGCAGCGCGCTGCTCGCACTCCTGCTCAGTCTCATTTGCAGCCAGGCAGCGTGCCCGAATGATTTCGCCGGCGCGCCAGCAGACCGGGACGTACTCAGGGGTAGGCGGCGGGCAGTACCGCCCGCCGGCTTCATCCAGCACGACGGCGCGCCAGTCGCGGTAGTGTTCGATATTCCCGTGCCCGGAGTAAACCTCGATCATGGTCTGCAGCAGCGGGTCGTGCTGGCTGGCGTCCAGGTGTTTGTCCCAGGACGATCCGGCCGGGGTGTAGATGCCCCAGGCGTTACCGTGGGGGATGACCGTCAGGTCATGCCCCCAGTCACGCAGTTTGGCAAACAGTTGCCCGGGGGTGGCGGCGCTCTCGGTACAGTCCGCGGGCAGGTCGGCCACGTGCACACCCTCGTCGCAGGGCCTTGCCAGCGCGCCCTCGAACGCGTAGCGCGCAAAGTCCTGCACCCGCTGGTTGCCGATGAAAGCGAGCGCCATGACGGTCCGCGCGGCGAAATTCAGGGTCTCCAGCAGATCGGTGGCACGAGTCGGGGAGGCCTGTATCGGCCGCGCCGGGATTTCATCGTCCGCCAACCCGCGCAGGATGACGTTCTTGTGGCCCCAGTGGTTCTCCACCGTGCTGCCGATCTGGGTCCACTCCCAGCCCAGGAAGGCCACGGTGTCGGGATTGTCCGGGTCCTGCGCGCGCGCATTGCAGTCGCGGATGGACTCGATGGTCTCGCGCCAGCGCCGCGGTGTCAGGAATTCCGCGTGATCGTTGATCGACCAGAAATCCAGCGCCGAGCAGTAGCGTGCGAAGTCGCAGGCGTCCGCCTGTGGGTGGGAGCCCTCGCCAGCCACGAAATCGAGACTGGTCATGAAGGCGTCCATGGACAGGGTGGTGTGGGTGTGGAAGTCGCCGAACAGGATCTGCGTGTCCGTGTCTATCCCCAGGTCTGCGTGAGCGGCGCGCTGTCGCGACTGTCGCTCGGCGATGACCCCGGCCGGCACGGCCTCGCCCTCGATGACGCCCGGACCCTCGTGGCGGCCAAGGACGCCTGCGCCGATCGCAGCAGCCAGCAACAATAACAGTGCGAGTGCATACAGGCTCCTGCGCAACCACTTGCCCGACATCTGAAACTCTCCTTGTGCCGGGACCTTGCCCCTGCCTGCCCTGGCTACCGGCGATTGGGCAGCTGTGGTTTGCCCAGGGCATTAGGCAGTCCCAGCAGGCGCCGTGCGACGATACTCTTGGCGACATCGTGGCCGGCGGCTGCAACCTTGCCGTGTCCCGCCATCAGGCCCTCTTCCACCATGTAGCCCTCCAGCCCCGAGTGTTCCCCCTGGGTAACGAAACCGAAGGGGCCCATGATGTCCTGGGCGACCTGGCAGACCTCGTCCTGCATGGCCGAGCCCCAGGCCTTGTTCATGCCGGCCTCGGCCGATGGCACGCGTTCCGCGGCAATGCAGATACACAGCCTCTCGAGCATGTTGCCGACCTCGACCCTGGCGGCCAGCCGCGCAACCTGGCGCCGTGCGACCGGGTCGTCGCGCAGCGGCCGCTCGTCGTCGAAACTGGCGTGTTTGAGATAGTCGAGCACCGTGTTGAAGCGCCGGTTGTGCTGCGCTGCCGCGATGATGGCGAAGCGCTCGTAGTCCAGCGCCTGCATGAGATAGTAAAAACCCTT
>JAWVYG010000739.1:0-2215 GCA_033722815.1 Halioglobus sp. | reverse complement strand
TGGCCTGGATCTGCGCCGCCAGTTCGCGCGTGGGGGTCACGATCAGTGCGCGCACCTTCTTGCGCTGTGGGCGCTTGCCATCCGCCAGTTTCTGCAGCAGCGGCAGCACGAAGGCCGCGGTCTTGCCGGTGCCGGTCTGTGCAGAGGCCATGAGGTCCGCTCCTCGCAGCACGTCGGGGATAGTCTTTGTCTGGATGGGGGAGGGCGTGTCGTAACCTTTTTCCGTTACGGCACGCAGTATTGGCTCGATAAGGCCAAGTTGTTCAAAACTCATAATGGTCCTTGCAGGTGTTTAAACACCCGTTGTTGTAGCTGCCCGGGGGCAGGGTGTGGCGGGCACACCGGGTCGCAGGCAATGGCCAGCGATGGGGTGAACTTGCCGTATTGTGCGCTTTGGCACGCGCGGCATGCAGTAGTGGCGCTGTGGCGCGGCAAAAACCAATTGCGCGCAAGCGCATCACCGGGTCTGCACGAGGCAGAGGGGAGGATGCCGGGAAGGGCATCCGCAACTAAGGATGACGCTCACCGGCAGCGGGTCGTTCATTACAGGCCGTCGGCGAGGCGCACTCTACGGGCTGGACCGGGTAAAAGCAAGGCCGGGGCACACTGCATATTCACACTGTGATGCAGGTCCGTGTGCACGCCATCCGCCCCGTCCGTGTTGATTTGCCTCATGGGGTGCGGTGCCCCAGGCCACTATACTGGTGCGACATCAGGAGGGTGTGTATGAAGCCAGTTGGAGCATTACCCGCCGTGGCGCTGTCGCTGGCGGTGCTTGCGAACGTGGCGACGGGCGACGACAGGGCCGCGCTGGAGCAGGGCGCGCAGCAGGTGGCGGCGCAGTTCGTGGCGCGGCTGCAGCCGCAGCTAAAGGACGCCCTCCAGTCGGGCGGTCCCGCCAACGCCATCGAGGTGTGCTCCGTGCAGGCCCCCCTTATTGCCGGTGAACTGTCCGGCGAAACCGGTTGGCACATCACGCGGGTGAGCCTGAAGCCGCGCAATACGCAGCGCGCGCAGGCGGATACCTGGGAGCGCGAAGTATTGCAGGCGTTCGACCGTCGCGCCGCGGCGGGTGCGGCGCCGGAGTCACTGCGTACCAGCGCCGTGGTCGAGGGGCGCTATCGCTACATGCAGGCGCAACCGGTGCAGCCGGTTTGCCTGATCTGTCACGGTGAGAAGCTGTCGGCGGAGGTAGCGACCGCCCTGGGGAAGTACTACCCGGGCGATATAGCCACCGGTTACCGCGCCGGCCAGGTGCGCGGCGCCATCAGCGTTAGCCGTCCCTGGCTGGGTGAGTGACGGGGCCGGTCAGCTGCGCGGTCACGACGCCGGCAGCGGCAGGTGGCCGCTCTTGTGCCAGATCAGTGAATCCTCGTCCGCGCGCAGGGTTGCGGCGCTCAGCCGTGGGCCGCGCAGCCAGCAGCCCGCCCCGTAGTTGCCCTGCTCGTCGCTGATCGCGCCGCTGATGACGTAGATTTCCTCGCCGCCGGCACTCGCCCGCGCGGGCAGCGTCTCCCCGGTGGGCAGGCGCAGCAGGCAAACCTGCTCCGTACCGTGGGTGTGCAGCGGCAGGGCCTCGATATTCCCCTCGGTCCTGAATGGCGTCGTGTGCGTATCGACGACCACGTGCGCCTCGTCATCGGCGTTGAACTGGTGCAGCTTGACCAGAATGACGCAGCCCTCCTCGCTGTAGGGTGCGTGGCGGAAGCCGACGGGATTGCGGAAGTAGGTGCCGGCGTGGAAGTCCCCGGTCTCGTCGGAGAACGTGCCTTCCAGCACGAGAATTTCCTCGCCGCCGGGGTGATTGTGGGCGCGAAAACGCGCGCCGGCCTCGTAGCGCACGATGCTGGTGGCGTGGCCGCGCTCCGCGTCCTCGCGCGCCAGGGGCTTGCGCCAGACGCCGGCCATGGGGCTGGCGACCCAGTCCTGTGCGCCGGTGTCGATGACCACGCGCTGTGTGAAATCCATGTTCAGCATGCCGCCGTGTCCCTGTTCGTCCAACGTAGACAAATCTGTCTACTTATGTGCAGGATGATACGCCGCTCCCAGCGTGCGTGTCAACCTTCTTCACTGGCCAGATTGGAGACCGATCTGTATACTGCTGCCATGAAAAAGGGGATCCTATGAGTATCAGCCGCCGTGACCACCTGGTAGAGACCGCCCTGCAGCTGTTCATGCGCGACGGCTTTCACGCCACCGGCATCGACCGGGTGCT
>JAWVYG010000738.1:0-2216 GCA_033722815.1 Halioglobus sp. | reverse complement strand
TCGCCGCGCCCATCACCTATGAAATCGACGGCGAGCAGTACGTCTCCATCAACGTCGGCTGGGGTGGTGCATTCGCCCTGGTCTTCGGCGAGTTCGTCCAGGCGGAAAGCCTGCCCAACGTCAGCCGTATCCTGACCTTCAAGCTCGGCGCAGACGGTTCCCTGCCGCAGCCGGACTGGAAGCCAACGGTAGTATTCAACCCCCCGGCCCTCGATGCCTCGGATGAGACCCTGCGCGAAGGTTTTGCGACCTACCAGGACGTGTGCATGGGTTGCCATGGCCTCAATGCAGTATCCGGCCTGCTGATCCCGGACCTGCGGGGCTCGGCCTACCTCTGGGATGCCGCAGGCTGGAACGACGTGGTACTGGGCGGCAAACTGCGCGATCGCGGCATGGCAGCCTTCGCCGACAATATCAGTAAAGCCCAGAGCGACGCCATCAGGGCTTATGTGACACAACAGGCTCACCGCGCGCAACGCCTCGAGGCAGCAAGGTAAGCGCCGGGATGCCGACGCATTGTCCGCCGCTGCCGGCTTCGCGTTCCCGCAACCTGGCAGCGTCTTTGGCGGCGTGACGACCACCCCATCCAGGACCGGGTGCCGGCGCCCTTGATCGTCTACCTGCATATCGGTTACCCGAAGACAGGCTCCTCGGCGATCCAGTCGCACATCTCGTGTAACCGCGGCTGGTTTCGCAGGCGCGGTCTGTTGATACCGTCGACGGGCTTTACGGCCGGCGCCGGCCACGCCTTCTTACTCCCGCAGATCGTTACGGCGAAAGACGACGACAGTCGCCTTGACTCGAGCGCCCTGGACAGACTTGGCGCCGAGCTCGATGCGGCGCAGCGCGACGAATGCGATAGCGCACTCCTCAGCTGGGAGGGATTCGCCGAGGCTTCACCGGCGGCGATGGCGCTGCTCGCCCGGTCACTGGCATCCCACCGGGTGGTCCTGCTGGCCTACGTCAGGGAGCACGGCGAGTTGTTCCAGTCCGAGACCCTGCAGCACATCGAGAAGCTGCGCCTGGGCCGGGGCGAGGTGCTGTTCGAACGCGACCAGCTGCTGGCCGGGCTGCCGCAGAACTACGATTACCACGCGGCACTGTCGCGCTGGCGCGACGCGTTTGACGGCGCACTGGAGGTGCGCACCCGCCTGTTTGACCGCGACAGGCTGGCATCCGGCAACGTGGTGCTCGACTTTGTCAGCTGGCTGGGGCTGGCGCCGGACGAGCGCTTCAGCCTGCAGCGGGACGCGGTGAACGTCAGCCTGGACACGCGTTCGGGCTCGCTGTTGTGCCTGGCCAGGGCGGCCGGACAGGCCGAGCCTTCCCTGTTGTCGCTGTGTCGTGCGCTGCTGGAGGTGATAAAGCAGCACGGCGCATCGACCAGGGATTTCCTCACCAGCGCCGAGCGCGAGGAAATCTGGCAGCACTTCAGCGCCAGCACACAGCAGATGTTCCGCGACTTCGCCCCGGAGAACGCATTGCCTGGTGAGGAGGGTTTCGCGCTTCCTCTGGTCAAACGGAACGAGCCGCCCGCACTGGACGAGTTGCAGTTCCATGCCGCGGTGCGCGCTGCCCTTGCGCGGCCGCAACTGGAGACCTGGCAGGGCAACGTATTGGTGAGGCTGTGGCTATCGAGGGTTGCCGCGCCGCCCAATGTTGGCTGGCGCGGTACAGAGCGCGACGGCACCTGGTCGAGGGGCCATCAATCCGTGCTGGCTTTCCTGCTGCCCGAGACCGATCCCGAGGAAGGTCCGCGTGCCCTGCGCTTGACGATAGCCGGCCACTACTTCGGTGCGAACAGCGCAACCGACGTAATTATCGATGATCACCGCGATACATTGGACCTGACCCGCGCCGAGCTGGAAATCGCACTGGACGAAGCGGTCAGGCGGGACGGTGTGCACGTTACGCTGCAGCACCAGGAGCCGGGTCTGCCGCATGGGGCAGAAGGCGACCCGGCAGTCGATGGGATGGCCTTCAAACTGACCTATCTCGACTACAACTTCATTTGGTAGCATGCCGCTGCAGCTCAGCGGCGAAAACGCTCCTGTGGTCGCGTTCTGTTGAACCGGAGGCCTCAAACCACATACTCCCTCACCACCACCTACAAAAAAGGCTCCCTGTGGGAGCCTTCTTCGCAGGTGGCGGTGAGGGAGGGATTGACTGCAACACCCTCAGGGGTGTTGCAGCCCTGCGGGCGCCGTCGCTGCGCT
>JAWVYG010000737.1:0-2216 GCA_033722815.1 Halioglobus sp. | reverse complement strand
TGGAGCAACTTCGAGCGCGCGATGATCGGCCACAGCCTGCTGGCCGACCACGATCACCACCGCCTCATACGACGGGTGACGGCACCCGCCTTCTCGCGCAACGTGGTCGACGCCATCCAGGCGAAGATCGAGCCGGAAGTAAAAAAACTGTTCGACGAGCTTGGCCAGCCGGAGGTGTTCGACTACAAGGCGGAGATCGCCGAGCACATCCCCTTCATCTCGATCACGCGCATGGTGGGCATACCGGAAAAATACTGGCCCGACATCAAGAAAGTCATCATGACGTTCACCGCTGCGTGGAATCCCACGATATCCGACGAGGAGCGCGAGAGTGCCCGCCAGGACAGCAACCGCGCCATCGATATCATCCGCGACGTCATCGCCGAGCGTCGCACCATGCCCGACGAGAAGGACGACTTCCTCAGCACCCTGCTGCGCATCGAAGCCGAGAACGAGGCCTTCGAGGAGTGGGACATCGTCACCCTGATCCTGGCGCTGATCGGCGCGGGTTCCGACACGACCCTGGTGGCGCAGCAATGGTCGGTATACTCGCTGCTGAAGAACGATCGCGACCAGATTGCCAAGGCGCTGGCCTATCCCGAGGCATTCGCCAACGCCTTCAGCGAAATCAACCGCTGGGGAGTGTCCTCGAAGATGGGCTTTGCGCGCTACGCGCCGCGGGACATGGAATTTATGGGCGAGAAACTGCGCAAGGGCGTGATGGTGCTCATGATGCCGCACCTGAAGGACCACGATCCGGAATACTACGACCATCCCGAGAAGTTCGACGTGGAACGAGTGTTCGACCCGGACGTGATGTTCGGCTACGGTCCACGCTACTGTATCGGCGCCTCGCTGGCCAAGCGGCAGTTGTACCTGACCTTGTCGGAACTATTCAACCGCTTCCCCGACATCGAGCTGGCCGAGGAGCCGGAGCGCGACGAGACCGATCACAACGCCATCGTGTTCAAACGCCTGCTGTTGAAAACCAACGTCGGCTGATACCTCGCGCGGGGTCAGCGCGCCCCGCCACCTCAACCCGCGTCGGGATGCCCGACATCCGCGTGGCAATCTATACAGGTCTTGCCGCGCGTATCCATGGCCCGGTGGTAGCGCCGCACGGCGCGTGATTGCGCGTCAAAATCCATACGCTCCAGTGAATGGCAGTTGCGGCACTCCTGCGAATCGTTGGCCCGCATGCGCCGCAGCTCGCGCTCGCGCATGGCCGGGCGGTGTGCCGCGTATTTCTCCGGCGTATCGATGATGCCGCGCACGTGACCCCAGACCTCGCGGCTCGCCTCCAGCTTGCGCAGCATCTTGGGCCCAAATTCCTGTGGGATATGGCAGTCGGCGCAGGACACGCTCACACCGCGTGCGTTGCTGAAGTGGGGGGTGGTACTGAGGGACGCGTAGGGCGTCTGCATTTCATGGCAGGACTGCGCGCAGAACGCCTCCGTGCTGGTGGCATACATCACCGTGTCGAAGGCCAGCACGGACGCGACGCCAACGCCCAGCCCGATCAGCAACATTACCCAACGAACCTTCACGGGTCCTTGTCCTCACGCGATTTCTTCGACCAGGGGTCCGCGGCATAACCGAGTTCCTCCCAGTTCATGCGCCCCCCTTCGCGGTGGCAGTGCACGCAGCGCAGGGCCTCGCTCGCCGGCGGCACAGCGTGATAGATGCCCATGTAGCGGATGGTTTCCTCCCACACGAAATCGTCGGCATCTACCTCCAGGCCGTACCAGTGCCTGACACCGTCGCGCACCGCCTGGTCCGGGTTGCCGTGCACGTACAGCTCCTCGGTGGTCAGGGGGGCGAGCCACTGCTGCTGCTTAAGCACCGGCAGCCTGCCGCGATGCAGCTTGAAGGGCGCGATCCGGGCCTGTGGGTCATCGCGGTCGCCCTCAGGCAGGATCATGGCCACGCGGCCCCGGGCATCGCGGCGCACGGCCTTGCCCGGCGCCTGGGCGTGGCGGCCGCCGTTGTACCAGGCGTACACGGGCTCCACGTCATACTCCAGCTCCTGGTCGTACATGTACTTGCCCTTGTCCTCGTCGAAGTGGACGTTGGACCAGTCGCGAAACATGTCGGTGGCCTCGTCCCTGGCGAAGCTGGGAATGTGGCAGGTGGGACAGGTCAGCCGGTCGTGCCTGTCCAGGTCCGCATTGTCCTGGTGTGCGAAATCCTGGTGGCACTGGCCGCTGCAGTCCAGC
>JAWVYG010000736.1:0-2222 GCA_033722815.1 Halioglobus sp. | reverse complement strand
GATGAATCCATCGATGCGTCACTCCCGGGCCGCATCGACAGTGAGGCGGACTACGGCAATCGCTATTACCACATCAGCCGCGCGGCGGGGGACGATACGCCCATAACGGCTCGTCTGCGCTGGAAGATCTCGCGTGCGCATGCGGGAGCCGACAAGCAGGCCGTTGCCGACAGCGCCATGGAAAAATTCCTGGCCCCCAACGAGCTCGTGCCCGTGGGCCACGAAATACTGCAGCCGATTCTGCAAGACATACACAGCATGCGTGCGGATGAGTCGCCCGCGGCGACAGCCAGGGCGATTTACGACTGGGTGGTCGATAACGTCGAATACAAGAAAGTCGGCACGGGCTGGGGCAACGGTGATACGTTCTGGGCCTGCAACGAACGCTACGGCAACTGTACGGACTTTCACGCCCTGTTCATCTCGCTGGCCCGTTCCGAGGGCATACCCGCGCGCTTCGAGATCGGGTTCCCTGTGCCGGAGTCCCGCGACGCAGGCGATATCGGTGGCTATCACTGCTGGGTGAAATTCTACCTGCCGGAGCGTGGCTGGGTGCCGATCGACGCGTCCGAAGCCGCGAAGCACCCCCATCTCAGGGAGGCTCTGTTCGGGTCGCAACCGGCGGACAGGATACATTTCAGCACAGGGCGCGACCTGACCCTGTCCCAGGGCAGCGAGCGGCAACCGCTGAACTACTTTATCTATCCCTACGTTGAGATCGACGGGCAGCCCTGGCAGGGCAAGCTCGAGACCCGCTTCCAGTTTCGCGCGGTAGAGGCGGTGGCGGGAATAGGCGACTGATCGGCACCAATTTCTTGACCCAGAACAACTAAACATCCCGCCCGGCGCGTATTCTAGTGTCTTCGTCAGTTCCAGGGGCGCAGACGCTATGGCCGCCTACGCAATCGTCGATGTCGACGTGCATGACATCGAAGCGTTCATGCGCTACCAGAAGAAGGTGGCGCCCCTGCTGGAGGGGGCGGGCGCGCGCTACCTGGCGCGGGGAGGGGAGCTGAGGGTGTACCAGGGCGACTACGAGCCGGGGCGCCTCATCCTGCTGGAATTCCCGTCGCTGGACGTGATGGATACCTTCTATAACAGTTCGAGGTACAAGGCCCTGGCGCCGGAACGCGACGCCTGCAGCAGCTGCCGTGTCCTGGCGGTGCAGGGGCTGGAAGAAAGCGGTTAACGTACGGCCACGCCCGACAGCCACGGGTGTAGCGCAATCACCACCACAACCGCTACCGCGGCTATGGCGACGTTGATCACATCCGCGCTGATCGCGGGTGCCGGTTCCCGGGTCCACTGCCCGTCACGCCGATTGATGGCAAGGATCTCCAGCACCGCCCAGGCCGTCATGCCGCCGAACAATACCAGGGATCGCGAGTCGCCATTGAGCAGCAGGTGCGCGACGCCCCACAATGCCACCCCGGTCAGTTGCGGGTGCCGGACGAGAAGGCGCAGGCGGGAAGGCCTGTTGCTGATAACGAGCAGGAAGAACGCCAGGTACATCAGGCCCAGTGAGGGCAGGTGCAGTGCCGGCGGCGGTGCGTACACGAATGCCGGCTGAGCGCTGCGCCAGCCGAGTATCATCAGTGCGAAGGACGCCAGCAGCAGCAGGGAAAACACGCCTTTATAGCCGTTCTCACCGAGTTTGCCGGTCCAGCTGTTCTTTACCGCGGGGGCCAGCGAGGGGATGAAGTGCACGCCTGCAAACAGCAGCACGCCCAATACCAGTAGCACCATGCCAGTTGCTCCACATCCGATTGCAACGCAGCGCAAAGCATAGCAGCCGCGCAGGCCACTGCAAGCGGCCCACGCGCTGCACCGCCAGGGTCAGCAAATCCATGGTCAAGCAGGCAGGGCTCGGCTAAGATGGGCGGATGTTCGAAAATGAGACCCGGAACCTCCCTATCAACGAGGTCCTGGAAGAGCTGAAAGGTTCTTTGCGGGAGCGTAACGAGGCTGTTCTGCAGGCGCCTCCCGGTGCCGGAAAAACGACCATCGTGCCCCTCGCGCTACTCGACGAACCGTGGCTGGGCGGGCGCAAGATTCTTGTCCTTGAGCCGCGCCGTGTCGCAGCCCGGGCGGCCGCCGCCCGCATGGCGGAGCTGCTCGGCGAGCCGCTGGGGCAGCGGGTCGGCTACCGCATACGGCTGGACAACTGTGTCAGCGACGACACCCGTATCGAGGTCATCACCGAGGGCATACTCACCCGCATG
>JAWVYG010000735.1:0-2223 GCA_033722815.1 Halioglobus sp. | reverse complement strand
GGCATTTTACACGCCTTCGCCTTCACCTCAGTACAAAAAATTTGACCGCTTTCACTGTGGGCCGATAAGGCTCTCCGGTTACGCCTCGCGCCGATCGCACAATCCATCCGCCGGGATGCTGGCTGTCCGGCCGACTACTGCCCGCAAGATTCGGTTAAACAAGCACCTGCAATGGCGTAAAGCGTCCTTGCCGCGCCTCCAGCTTTGTTGATCCAGGACATGCGTATGCCGCTGCACCCCCGCTAAGATGCGTCCAGCGATGGCGAGGAAACAAGGGTAATGCTGCAAAAGCTGGCGAGTACGTGGCGGACGTTCAGGGCGGGCGCCGCACAGGTCGAGGCACCGTGGGTGCTCGACGATGTCGACGGGCACAGCTGGGACGACACCGTGGACGTCGCGGTCATAGGCTTCGGCGGGGCCGGCGCTGCCGCGGCCATCGAGGCGCGCGACCACGGCGCGGACGTCGCGGTCATCGAGCGTTTCAACGGTGGGGGATCGACGAAGATCAGCGGCGGCATCGTCTACGCCGGCGGCGGTACCGCGATCCAGCGCGAGGCGGGTGTCGAGGACACGCCGCAGAACATGTACAGCTACCTGGTGCAGGAAACCGGCGACGCCGTCTGCACGCAGACGCTGCGACACTTCTGCGACACCAGCGCTGAGAACCTGAACTGGCTCATGACACAGGGCGTTCCCTTCGAGGCCTCCCTGTGTCCTTTCAAGACATCCTACCCATCCAACAAGTACTACTTCTACTACTCGGGCAACGAGTCCTTCCCGCCCTATTCCGACACCGCCACGCCGGCGCCGCGCGGCCATCGCGCCCACGGTAAGGGTGTGTCGGGGGCTGCGCTGTTTGCGCCCTTGCTGGACTCGGCGCGGCGCAAGGGCGTACGCATTCTCACCCAGCACAATGCACTGGGACTGGTCCACGACACCCGTGGCACCGTTGTCGGCGTGCGGCTCTCAAGGCTGCCGCCAGGCAGCGCCGCGGCCTGGTTACACCGCCAGCTCTACGCACTGATGATCTACCTGCGCTACGCCTCCATGTACGCGCCCGTGATCACCTGGAGTATTCGCGCCATGCTGCGCGGCCTGGAGCGCCGCTTCGGCCAGGTGCGCCAGCTGCGCGCAACCCGCGGCGTCATCCTCGCCACCGGCGGTTTCTTCTACAACCGCGACATGGTGGAGCAGTACGCGCCGCGCAGCCTGCCCGGTATGCCGCTGGGCACGATCGGCGACGACGGCAGCGGCATCCTGATGGGTGAGAGCGTCGGCGCCGCCACCGACCTGATGGACAACGTCAGCGACTGGCGCTTCGTCAATCCGCCGCAGGCCTTCGTTCGCGGCATCCTTGTCGACGCGAACGGCAAGCGCCTGTGCAACGAGATGCTGTACGGCGCACAGCTGGCGGAGCGAATCAACGAGCTGGCCAACGGCAAGGCCTGGCTGGTGATAGACGCCGCCCTGGCGCGCCAGGCGCTGCGGGAGATCGGTCCCAGTCGCGCCATGTGGTTCCAGTCGGCCGCCGCCCTCGTCTACCTGTTCGTGGCGCGCAAGAAGGCGGCGAGCATCGAACAGCTGGCAGCCAAACTGGACATGCCCGCCGACGCGCTCGCGCAGAGCGTGGCAGCCTACAACGAGGCCGCCCGGACGGGAGAGGACGCGTTCGGCAAACCGGCGGAGCACCTGGCCACGCTGGCCCAGGGGCCCTTCTACGCGCTGGACTGCCGCATCGACGGTGGGGTACGCAACCCGTCGATCACGCTGGGCGGGCTGCGGGTGGACGAGCGCACGGGAGAGGTCAAGACACGCGACGATACGCCGATCAGTGGACTCTACGCCGCGGGGCGCGCCGCGGTAGGGGTTGCATCCCACTCCTACGTGAGCGGCCTGTCGATCGCCGGCTGCATCTACGCCGGGCGGCGGGCGGGCGCCCATGCCGCCGAACAAGGGGACTAGCCGTTCTGCAGGAAGTCCAGGCAGGCGCGGTTGAACATGCCCTCGTGCTCCACCATCACCCAGTGACCGCACTCGGTGACGAGGATCAGGCGCAGGTGACGAATATTCTTCGCCATCGCCATGATGCCGTTCTCGGGCATCATCTTCTCGTCCATGCCCCAGAAGCCCAGTACCGGGCAGTCGATCTCGCCCAGGCGGTCCACCAGCACGGGCACCTGCATGGTTGCCATGACGTGCCCGTTCATGATGTCCATGATCTGC
>JAWVYG010000734.1:0-2227 GCA_033722815.1 Halioglobus sp. | reverse complement strand
CCGACTGCGATTCGCCGTAGGCGATCAGGTACTGGGCATCCAGGCCACCCAGCGGGTCGATGCCCACCGGTTCGCGGACCGCCTGCGCGGCCTGGGAAAAAATGTCGTAGGAAAAACTGTCTCCCGGGTGCACCAGCGAACCGTAACGATCGGGGTTGACGGCCTTCAGGTGCAGCGGCACCAGGCCGCGGTCGGAACCCTCGATACCGACCAGCTGGGCGGAAACGCCTATCCATACGGAGCCGCCGCGGCGCATCTCCAGCTGCCCGGTACCCCAGCTCGGCGGGGTTTCGAAGCCGGCTGTCACGTTCAGCCACTCCATCAGCACGCGCCCGTTGAAGTCGGCCGGGTCGCTGGGACGGTAGACCAGGATGCGGGTGCGGTAGTTCGCCTCCCCGGCGGGCTCCGCCTGCCAGTTGCCGTCCGCGGCGAACTCGTTCACGTTGCGAAATGCCGTCGCGGTGCCCTCGAGGAAGTACTCCGCCTGCTCATAGCCGACGTCGGCCAGGCTGAAAGTCTGCGCCAGCAGGTTGGGTCCCCCGGCGTCCGGCGGCATGGACACCGTAGGATTGGCTATGGGCAGGGCGTCGAAGCCGGCGGCGTTGCCGTCATTGTCGGAACAGCCGGCCAGGGCAAGGATGAAGATCAGCGCGGTGACCAGCGCTCCTGTTTGTACGCGATGAAATTGCATGATGGGGGCACCTTTATTATTCGGGGCAAGTGCCTGATCATACCGCTACCCGAGCAGCAGGCAAGCGCGTCCGGTCCAATGGGCGGACCGGTGCGCAAATCAACCTGTACACGATGGTCGCGGCAAATCCGCCAGGCGGCGATTCAATGGAACTGGCGGGCTGCCCGGCGTCGGGCGGTTGTGATCAAGCGCTGGCGGTGGCGGCCTGGTTGGCGTCACCAGCGGGCTGGATGTCGAACAGGGTAACCTCGCCGCGGCTGCCCAGGCGCATCACCGGGCCCCAGGTGCCGGTGCCGGGGGAGACGTACAGGTGGGTCAGTCCATGCTCGAACAGCCCGACGACGCGCTTGAACGCCATGCCGACGATGAAATTGAACGGCACGACCTGGCCGTTGTGGGTATGGCCGGAGATCATGAGGTCCACGCCTGCTTCGGCCGCGGCCGTAAGGCCGTAGGGGCGGTGGTACAGCAACAGGACGAACCGGTCGCGGTCTACCGCCATGTCGGCGATCTCGCGGCGCACCTGCCCCGGATGTTCACTGTCGTCGATGCCGATCAGCTGCACGTCCTCGTGGAAGTGGGCCTGTGAACGCAGCACCCGCACACCCAGCCTGTCCAGCCGCTGCAGTATGTCGTCCAGGTCCTCGTAGCGTTCGTGGTTGCCGATGCTGAAGTAGATCGGCACGGGGCACTCGCGCAGCGCGGACAGCTGCTGCTCGCTCACGTCGGGGGCATCGATGAAATCGCCGGTGATACACAGGAAGCTTATGTCGAGCTGGTTGACCCGGTGCATCACGCGCTCGAGGAACGCCTGGCTGCGGGAGCCGATATGTACGTCGGTAATCTGGGCAAAACGCAGGGGAGTGCCCAGTTTGCGACTCGACAGCTGCACGGTCACCACGGCCGGCGAATAGGCGTTCGCCATGCTGTACAGCATGAGGGCGGCGCCCGTGGCGATGAGCGTCCAGGCCGCCGCCTGTGGAGCGAGCCAGCCCAGCGCAACCACCACTTCCGCCAGCAACAGCATTCCCAGCAGCAGGGGGCTGACGCCCAGCCACAGGTCGGCGCCGCGCCGCAGCCAGAAAACCGGCCCGGAGTTGGCGTGCCGCAGGTACAGCCGGGCCACGATCTGGCTGAAGAACAGCGGTACGAAGATCACCGTGGTCTGCCACGCGTCCAGGCCCAGCCAGTGGCACAGGCGCAGTACCGGGTAGCCGAACAGCGGCACGTGCAGCAGCAGCACGATGAGGAGGACCTGGTAGCGTCTACGCATGTGGCGAGCATACAGCCGGCGAGGCGCATTCTAAAGTGCAGAGGACAGTGCCGTGGGCAGAAAGCTGGCGCTGGGGCCCCTGGCCGGGGCGTGTCGGGATTTTGTCCAGTTCCGCAGCCTATCCTCATGTGCGCCTTGGTGCGCGCCCGCGGCGTCGGGCTAACTGCTCGCGCCCGGCGGCGATGCCAATCTGATGCCCGGCGCGGTAACTAGGGCGGCGAACAGGGCTCGTTCGCCACGCCCGGCGGGGTCCAGCCGTCGTT
>JAWVYG010000733.1:0-2229 GCA_033722815.1 Halioglobus sp. | reverse complement strand
GGTGACACGTTCGACCTGGCCGTCGGCCTCGACCTGTAAGACACCTGCTTCGTTCACTGCTGCTACTCCTTCTGTGTGACCTGCCCCGTGTAAATCTTTAACTCCGGTCGCCGAGACCTGCGAGCAATTCCACCAGCGCGAAGTGATCGCCCTCGCCGAGGTGGCAGATCATACCGGTTGCGCCGCTGCCCTCCCAGCGCCGGAACAGGTCGCGTATCCTTTCCGGCGGACCGATCAGCGTCTGCTGCTCTATGTACTCGTCCGGCACCGCCGCGAGCGCCTGCGCCTGCTGCCCCGCGCGGAACAGCTCGCCGATCTTCTGCGCCGCCTCGGGAAAGCCGCGCCGCGCCATCTGGTCGGCGTGGAAGTTTTTCTCTTTCGCCCCCATGCCGCCGACGTACATGGCCGCCTGTATCTTGCGCCGATCGATCGCCCCGCGCACATCGGGAGTCAGGTCCACCTGCACGGGGCAGAAGATCTCGAAGTCACGCAGGGACTTATCGCCCGGCGCCCGGGCGAAGCCCTCCTCCAGCCACGGACCGTAGAGCGACATCATGCCCGGCGCGAATCCCATCGGTATCCAGCCGTCGGCGATCTCGGCGGTGAGGGCGACATTGGCGCGCGAACCGGTACCGAGCCACAGCGGGATGCCGTCGTTCATGTGCAGGATGGATTTCAGCGGCTTGCCGAGGCCGCTGGCATCGGGGCCGGCGTAGGGCAGTGACAGGCCCTCGCCGTCGTGGCGCACGGGCTCGCTGCGCGCCAGCGTCTTGCGCACGATCGCGGTGTAGTCGCGCAGCCGCGCGCCGGGCCGCGCCCACGCCACGCCGTGCCAGCCCTCCACGACTTGCGGACCGGAGAGACCGATGCCGCCGATCACGCGGTCGCCGCCGGCGAGCTGGTCGAGGGTGGCAAGCTGCATGGCCAGCATGGTGGGCACCCGGGCGGAGATCTGCGCCAGCGCGGTGCCGAGGCGAATACTGCGCGTCTGCCCGGCCAGCCAGGCCAGCGGCGTGATGGCATCGGAGCCGTAGGCTTCCGCGCTCCACACGGAGTGAAAGCCCCGCGCCTCGGCGTGGCGCACCAGATCCAGCGGCACTTCCAGGCGCGGGACGGCGTAATCCAGCGCGAGTCCTAACTTCATATACCAGTGCCCGGGCGTCGCTATTGAGATCGAAAAAATCATCCCGTATGTTGAGCCGCATGTCCACCGAGCATGACGGGGAAGACCACTTGTCCAATCACCGGGAAGGCTGGCAGGTGCTGCTGCAGGAGCTGCAGCAGCGCACGGGCGCGGCGCAGTCGATGGGCGGCGCGGAGCGCATTGCGAAGCAGCACGCGCGCGGCCGCCTGACGGCGCGCGAGCGTATCGACGCGCTGTGCGACGACAACAGCTTCAACGAGTACGGCGCCCTGGCCGGTGGCAATCACCCCGCGGGCCACGCGGCGATTCCCGCCGACGGGCTGGTCGGCGGTACGGCGCGTATCAACGATGGCCCCGTAGTGGTTATCGCTGAGGACTTCACGGTAAAGGGCGGCTCCATCGGACACCCCAACGCGGCCAAGCGCACGCGCCTTGTGCGCCTGGCGCTGGAGCGACAGCTGCCGCTGGTACTCATGCTGGACGGCGCGGGTGAGCGCACCGGCAACCAGGCGGAGCGCTACCCGATGACGCCGAACGACCTGCAGCTGGTGGCCGACCTCAAGGGCCGGGTGCCGGTGGTCACGCTGGTGTTGGGCGCCTCCGCCGGCCACGGTGCGCTGACCGGCGTGTTCGCCGACCTGATCATCATGTCCGCAGGCTCCACGATGTTCACCGCCGGCCCGCCGCTGGTGCAGGCCGCGCTCGGTATCGAGGTAACGCCCGACGAGCTCGGCGGCGCCGCCATGCATACGATGCGCAGCGGCGTGGCGCACAACCTGGGGGACAGTGAGCAGGACTGCTTCGCCATGGCGCGCTACTTCCTGTCGCTGTTGCCTGCCCGCGCCGGCGACCCGCTGCCACTGCAGCTCGAGCACGCCAGCGCCGCTCCACGCGCAGTGGATGCCCTGCTCGATATCATTCCACCCCAGGCCAACATGGCGTACGACATGCGCGCCGTGCTGCAGCAGCTGGTCGACAGCCAGAGCCTGTTCGAGCTGCAGCCGCAGTACGGGCGCAGCATAATCGCCGCGCTGGCCCGCATTGGCGGCATCCCCTGCATGCTGATCGGGAACCAGCCGGCGGTC
>JAWVYG010000732.1:0-2235 GCA_033722815.1 Halioglobus sp. | reverse complement strand
TCCAGCCAGTAGTTGGCGCTGCCGAGCAGGAAATTGCGCACCTCGTTGCGCCCGTAGTTGTAGATCAGCGTGCCCCAGTCGGTGTGCTCGCCCTGGCGCGGATCCTCGTGCTCGTAAAGAGCCGTCCCGTCGAAGCGGGCCAGTGCGTGGGCGTCGCGGGGAAAATGCGCCGGCACCCAGTCGAGAATGACGCCGATACCGCGCCCGTGCAGAAGGTTGACGAAATAGCGGAAGTCATCGGGGCTGCCGAAACGGCCTGTGGGCGCGAAATAACCCGTCGCCTGGTAGCCCCAGGAATCGTCCAGCGGATACTCCGTCACCGGCATCAGCTCCACGTGGGTGAAGCCCAGCTCGTCCACGTAATCGGCCAGGCGGTGTGCGATGTCGCGGTAGTTCAGGAACTCGCCGTGTTCGCCCCTGCGCCAGGAACCGGGGTGAAACTCGTAGATCGAGATCGGCGCGTGCTGCCAGTCCCAGTGTGCCCGCCGCTGCAGCCAGTCGCCGTCGGTCCAGGCGAACTCTGTCGGCGCGCAGACCAGCGCCGCAGTCGCCGGGCGCAGCTCGAAACGGTTGCCGTAGGGGTCGGTCTTCAGGCTCAGCCCGCCCCCGGCATCGATCATCTCGAACTTGTACTTCTCGTGCTCACCCAGGCCCGGGATGAACAGTTCCCAGACGCCGCTGGGCCCGCGCGAGCGCATCTGGTGGGCCAGCCCGTGCCAGCGGTTGAAGTCCCCGACGACGCTGATGCGCCTGGCGTTGGGCGCCCATGTCGCGAAACGCACGCCCGCGATACCCTCGTGCTCGCAGCAGTGCGCGCCGAGGATGCGGTAGATGTGCTCGTGCCTGCCCTGGCCGAACAGGTGCAGGTCGAGATCACCCACGAAGGGACCGAAGCTGTAGGGATCGGCCGTCTCGCGCCAGTCGGCCTCGTCGCGCCAGCGCAGCCCGTAGCGCGGCTGCGCGCTCGCACGCAACTCGACACTGAACAGGTCGGTGCCCGGCCTGCGCTGCATATCCAGCGGCTCCGAGTCCACCACGGCCTGCGCCTCGGAGGCGCCGGGCAACAGGGCAACGATGCGCCACCCCTTGTCACAGGGATGACAACCGAGTACCTCAAACGGGTCATGGTGGGCGCCGGACAGCACCTTGTGCAGCAGCGCAGACTCCGCGTTCTCAGACCTTGTGGCTTTCATTCGACAATGGCTGATATCTATCAATCACAAAAAAACAGGACGCGCGGCACTTTATGGTCCACACTGTAGTCGGATGGTAATCAAATCTTTGCAACCTAACCACTCAACAAATCAATGAAATCCCGACCACGTACCACATCAATGAACTATTGATGAGCGATCAGGATACGGCAAGATACGTCAGCAGGCTGACGCGCGATACACTGGCCATGGTGCTGGCCGGGGGGCGCGGGTCGCGCCTCAAACAGCTCACTATGTGGCGCGCCAAGCCGGCGGTGCCCTTCGGCGGCAAGTTCCGCATCATCGACTTCCCACTGTCGAACTGCGTCAACTCGGGTATCCGCAAGGTCGCCATCCTGACCCAGTACAAGGCGCACAGCCTGATACGCCACGTGCAGCGCGGCTGGGGCTTCATGCGCGGCGAGCTGGGCGAGTTCGTGGAGTTGCTGCCAGCGCAGCAGCGTATCGAGACCTCCTGGTATGCCGGCACCGCCGACGCGATCTACCAGAACATCGATATCATCCGCAGCCACAACCCGGAGTTCGTGCTGATACTGGCGGGTGACCACGTCTACAAGATGGACTACGGCACGATGCTCGCGGCCCTCGTCGAGGCCGAGGCGGACATCGCGGTGGGCTGTATACAGGTGCCACTGGAGCAGGCCACGGGCTTCGGCGTGATGGGCATCGACGACGACAACCGCATCCGCGAGTTCGTCGAGAAACCCGAGCACCCCCCGGCCATGCCCGGACACCCCGACATGGCCCTGGCGTCCATGGGCATCTACATCTTCCGTACCTCGGTACTGATCGAGGAGTTGCAGCGCGACGCCAGCACCGAAGGCTCCACCCGCGACTTTGGCAACGACATCATTCCCGACGTCATCACGCGCCGCGACGTGATCGCCTTCCCGTTCGATCTCGACCCCCACGGACAACCGGCCTACTGGCGCGACGTCGGCACGGTCGATGCTTACTGGGCGGCCAACCTGGAGCTGATCGAAGTCAGCCCGGAGCTGAACCTGTACGACCGCGACTGGCC
>JAWVYG010000731.1:0-2236 GCA_033722815.1 Halioglobus sp. | reverse complement strand
TTGTAAGCCACGGCATGGCCGCTGACCAGCCCGTTGACATACCCGGGGCCGCCATACTCCTGGTTGTCCACCGCCAGCAGGTAGTCCCAGTTCAGCCCCAGATGGCGGTTGGGTATCTTCTCGATGACGGAGCGACGCAGCCAGTCGAAGTCTTCCACCACCATGTGCGGCAGCGGTGCCGTGCGCACTGCGGCAAGCCGCATCTGCACCGGTGCCACCGACACATCAAACTCACGCCGCACGCCCCAGCCGGACTGCCCCTGTGCAGTCACCACCCAGCGCCCCGGGCCGACCGGGTGGCTGAACCTGCCGGCCTCATCCAGCACGACGTTCTCGGGACTTCCCCCGGCCGGCCCGAGGTACACCTGCCAGCGCGGTGCGGGCGGGGCCCCATCGGGTATGACGAGCTGCCCCTCCACGCGCAGCTCGGGCACCAGGCCCACCCAGTGGGGCGCCTGCTCCGCCACGAGTCCGGCCACGGACCCGATGCGCTCCACGAAGGTAATCTCCTGCACCGGTTCGGCAGAGCTGATACGCCAGCCCGGCGGCGGTTTCACCGTAAAACGGTAGGCGCCGGGCTCGGGTACGGGCTGGCTGCTGTCATTGCGCGCCATCTTGAAGTTGGCGTAACCGTTGATATTGGAAGTGGTGCGAACAATCGGGGAACCCGGCCTGTCGAGGGGCTCCATCTCCACCGCGACGCCCGCCATGGGCAGGTCCCCGACGTCGTAATCGCCGTTGCGATTGCTGTCCCGAAAGATATACACCGAGATGTTCAGCGCCGTCGACTCGAGCGCGTCCCACTCGGCCGCGGCGTACAGTGGAGCGGCAGCCGCATTCTCACCGGGCCCTGGCCCCGCCCTGTCCGGCTGCAGGAACACCATCCACACAAGCAGTGCGGAAGCAGCCAGGATACAGACAGCGATAATGTTGCGCATGGTCTAGAGCTTCACTCCGACATCAGCCGTGGCGCCGTTACCTTGTGCGGCAGCATGCGCTGGGACTAGAATTCCGACACCCTTGAGCAATCCGCTCCGGAAAATGGCTACATGATCACCCACTTCGTAACAGCGCTCAAGCCGGCTCGCATTGCCCAACCGCCGCTGTCCGTCACGCCGCCGGAAATCCCGTGCAACTGAACTGGCTGTTCTTCCTCGATCCCGGTACGCATGCGGCGATCATTATTACCGCCGCCGCGCTGACGCTGGCGATCGCCGCGGAAATGTACCGGCCGCGCCGCGAGCTGAGCGCGCCGCTGGGCTGGCGCTGGGGAAACAACCTGACCCTTGCCGTCCTGACCTGGTACGTATCCCACGTTGCCAGCCTGGCCTTTATCCTGTTCCTGGCACGCTGGACGCAGATACACCAGTTCGGACTGTTCCACGACTACCAGGGCTCACTGTGGTTGCCGCTGCTGGTCATGCTGCTGGTGACGCAGTTCATCAGCTACGTGACACACCTGCTGTTCCACCATGTGCCCTGGCTGTGGGCGGTGCACGCCGTGCATCACAGCGACGTCGACGTCGACGTCAGCACCAGCTTCAGGCACCACCCGTTCGAGCCGCTGGTGTTCCTGCCGCTACTCACGCCCATCGTGCTGTTGCTGGGCGTGCCCCCCGCCGCAGTCCTTGGTTACAAAATCGTGGATATCTTCCTGACCATTTTCAGTCACAGCAATGTGCGCCTTCCCCGGGGGCTGGAGAGCACGCTGAGCCGCTTCATCGTGACACCGGACTTTCATCGCGTGCACCACAGCAGCGAAAGCCAGTTTACCAACAGCAACTACGGCAACATCGTTCCCTGGTTCGACTATCTCTTCGGCACGGCAAGAAAACGTGATTTCGACTCCCACGAGCGCTTCGAACTCGGCCTGGAGTACGCGCGGGACCGACGCTCAGGCAGGCTCGACCGGCTGCTGCTGGCGCCCTTCTCGCGCCGAAGCACAGAGCGCCGCGCGGGGACGCAACAAAATTGAAGCGCACGCGCCCGCAAGCGCGTGGCAAACAGGGTGACAAATAGGGGACAGACCACGATTTTTTCCTCGCTTAGCCAGAAAAAAATCGTGGTCTGTCCCCTATTTAATTCGCCGCTGCCGGCCCTCAGTACATGCCAACCAGCAGATCGCAAATCGAAAGGCGAGAGAGCGGCTGACAGGCCTGTCGTTCATCCCACGCCGAGGGAACGGAGGGAGACCGCAGGACTCCCGCAGTGACCGAGGGCAGCGCGGAGCGCCGCC
>JAWVYG010000730.1:0-2240 GCA_033722815.1 Halioglobus sp. | reverse complement strand
GCCCTTGCCGTCGGCGCCGTGGCACTGGGCGCAATTGTTGCCGAAGATGCGCATGCCCATTTTCCGCACTGCCGGGTCGGCGGCGATCTCTTCCACCGGTTGCTGCAGGTAGCTGCGGCGGATGCTGCCGTAGCGCTCGTCGGCGGCCGCGACGCGTTCCTCGTACTGCTCCAGCTGGGTCCAGCCGAGCAGGCCGGGGAAGTTGCCCATGCCCGGGTAGGCGATCAGGTAGCCGACGCCCCAGACGATGGTGATCATGAACATGTAGAACCACCAGGCGGGCAGGGGGTTGTCGTATTCCTCGATGCCGTCGTAGTTGTGGCCAGTGGTCTTGTCGTTGTCGCCTTCACCGCGCTTGCGATTGGCGAACAGCAGCCACGTCATCAGGATCAGGCTGACGGCGGTCAGTACAATGACCCAGAGACTCCAGAAGCTAGTCATTTTTGGCTTCCTCCCTCATTGTCCGCTCGTTGAGTTCGTCATCGGCGAAGGGAATCTGCGCCGCCTGGTCAAAGCTCTTGCGCCGTTTCTTGCTGTAGGCCCAGAAGCAGAGCCCGATGAAAGCCACGAGCAGAAAAGCCGTGCTCAATCCCCGCAGGTCGTTGATATCCATTAACGTCTCACTTGTACCAATGTGCCCAGTTGTTGCAGGTAGGCAACGAGGGCGTCGATTTCTTTCCTGCCGTCCACGGCAGCCTGGGCGCCGGCGATATCCTCGTCGGTGTAGGGGACGCCTACCGCGCGCAGGGCGGCCATCTTGTCCCCGGTACCAGAGCCGTCGAGTTCCTGATCAAACAGCCAGGGGAAGGCCGGCATGTTGGATTCCGGCACCACGTCGCGCGGGTTGTACAGGTGTGCCCTGTGCCAGTCGTCGCTGTAGCGCTTGCCCACGCGGGCGAGGTCGGGGCCCGTCCGCTTGGAGCCCCAGAGGAAGGGGTGGTCGTAGACAAACTCGCCGGCGACCGAGTAGTGGCCGTAGCGTTCGGTTTCCGCGCGCAGCGGCCGCACCATCTGGGAGTGGCAGGTATTGCAGCCCTCGCGGACATAGATGTCGCGGCCCTCCAGTTCGAGCGCGGGCAGGGGTTTGAGCCCCGCGATCGGCTCGTTGGCCTGTTTGCCGAACATCAGCGGCAGGAGTTCCACCAGGGTACCGAAACTCAGCGCCACGATGATCAGGATGATCATCAGGCCCACGTTCTTTTCAATTGCCTCGTGATTCATACTCATTCTCTCACGCCACCCCCGCGGTTGCCGGGACAGGTTGGGATTCCACGTTGCGCCTGGTCGTCATGAACACGTTGTATGCCATGACCAGCATGCCGAGGAAGAAGATAGTGCCGCCGATCACGCGCACCACGTAGCCCGGGTAACTGGCCGCGACCGATTCGACGAAGGTGTAGGTCAGCGTGCCGTCCTGGTTATAGGCACGCCACATCAGGCCCTGCATGACGCCGTTGATCCACATGGAAGCGATGTAGAGGACCGTGCCGATGGTGGACATCCAGAAGTGGGTGTTGATGAGGCCGGTGCTGTACATCCGCTCCTTGCCGAACAGTATGGGTATCAGGTGGTACAGGGCGCCGATGGAAATCATCGCTACCCAGCCAAGCGCACCGGAGTGCACGTGGCCGATGGTCCAGTCCGTATAGTGAGACAGCGAGTTCACCGTCTTGATCGACATCATGGGCCCTTCGAAGGTGGACATACCGTAGAAGGACAGGCTGACCACCAAAAAGCGCAGGATCGGGTCTGTACGCAGTTTGTCCCAGGCGCCCGACAGCGTCATGATGCCGTTGATCATGCCGCCCCAGGAGGGTGCCAGCAGGATTATCGACATCACCATGCCCAGGCTCTGGGCCCAGTCGGGCAGGGCGGTGTAATGCAGGTGGTGCGGCCCGGCCCAGATGTACACGGCAACCAGCGCCCAGAAGTGCACGATACTCAGCCGGTACGAGTACACGGGCCGTTCGGCCTGCTTGGGTACGAAGTAGTACATCATGCCCAGGAAGCCGGCGGTGAGGAAGAAGCCGACCGCATTGTGTCCGTACCACCACTGCACCATGGCGTCGACAGTGCCGGCGTAGACAGAGTAGGACTTCATGGCGCTGACGGGTATGGCCATGCTGTTGACGATGTGCAGCACGGCAACCGCGACGATAAAGGCGCCCAGGAACCAGTTGGCGACGTAGATGTGCTCGGTCTTGCGCTTCATGATCGTGCCGAAAAACACGATCGCGTAG
>JAWVYG010000729.1:0-2241 GCA_033722815.1 Halioglobus sp. | reverse complement strand
CGTTGTTCGGGTTCTGGCCCTTGCTTCTGGGAATTGGGAGACCTGACCCCTGCTGTTCGGGTTCTGGCCCTTGCTTCTGGGAATTGGGAGACCTGACCCCTGCTGTTATGCCCGTGCTGCTCAGAATCACCACCTGAGGTCGAGTATTCGCATACCTCGCAATGGCGTCATACGAAACCCGGTGCTGTGTCACCAACCTTTACCTGAAACTATTTCCACTGGGAAGACATGCATCCGATGCCGCTTGTTTTTGCGTTGCTGGCAACGCTGGTCCTGTGCGCCTGCGAGCCTGTTGTGCCAGTTGCGCCCGTCGACACGCGATCGTTCGAGGGATTTACCGTGCACAGCTCGATACCGGAGGATCCGGTGGGCATCGTCTACCTTTTTCACGGCACCCACGGCAGCGCCGACTTCGCACTGAAGATCGAAACGCTCGACCAGACCAACGAGCTGGTGGAACGCGGTTACGGCTGGGTCGCGACGGAGAGTACGGAACGTACCGGCAACAGGCGCTGGCAGGTCTTCGACCCTTCCATCGCGACCAACCCGGACCTCGCGCGGTTATCGCGGCTGCATGCCGACCTTATCGACACAACAGGCGTCGACAGCGCAACGCCCATCTTCGGTATCGGGATGTCCAATGGCGCCAGGATGGTGACTCTGTTCGGGCAGGCCTTCACGCTGGCCGGTTACCCGGTAGCGGCCGTGGCGCCGTTCAATGGCAGGGCCGCGCCGTCCGTGAGGGCCGCCGGGGGGTTGTCCGTTCCCGGATTCTGGGTCACGTCGATCAACGACAGCGGATCACTCGCGCAGGTCATCGCCGACCAGCAGGACTCGGCCACGCTGGGCGTGCCCACGCGGCTGATGATCAGGGCCGAGGAGCCGCTGCTGCCCATTCGATTCACCCGTGTACCTGCGGTCGATGCGTCCGAAGCCGCTGCCGTTTACGCAGCGCTGCTCGGGACAGGCGCCTGGGGCTCCGATGGAACACGGGTGCTGGACCTGGAAGTCACGGTGGAATTGCTGGCGGGCCTGCAACTGCCGACTGCTACCGGCGCAACGCCTGCGCAGCTGCGCAACCAGGTTGCCGCGATTCTCGCAGTGCACCAGTTCGTCGGATTTTACCGCGTCGCGCTCGCCGACTTCTTCGACGCGCACCGGTAGAGGAATCGAGGGGCACGGCGCGTGTCGCCGCGACAGCGCGCGACCCTACTGGCGCCAGCTCGCCTTCCTGATCATCCAGTCACCGGACTGCTCGACCCACTCGACGTCTACCCGGCGAATGCTCCCGTCGGAGGGCAACAGGCCAGAGGACCCGGTGAGGATTACCGAGACGACGGAATTGGCGCGGTCGGGCAGGTCCGCGTGCATCGTGGTGCTGCTGTCGACAATGGTAACGCCCAGTCGGCGGTGGCGCAGGCTGTACAGCCGCAGCAACTGCCCGACCTCTTCGACACCCATTTTTTCGTTGGCCACAAAGCTGCTGTGCAGGTACTGCTCGATGGCGGAGAAATCCTTGCGCTCGACTGCCTCTTCGATGGCCGCCAGGTTGCGGGCGATCTGCTCCTCATCGTCCGGCCTGGCGCAGCCAGCCAGTATCAGCGCGGCAGCCAGCAGCATGGTGACGAGACGACCGACCTGTCGACCTGTCGTTGTAGCGACGCCGTACTTGCGCTGGGCAAAGGTGTTGCTTATCCACTGCATGCGATGGGTCCCCGGCGGAATGGGTTGGTGAGATTCGTATCGACAATAGTAACCGCACGAGCGCGCGGGCACAGGCCCGTCGTACAGGCAAGGCGCCGAATCCACGGGATACAGGCCGGGTAAACCACCGCTGCGCGTCAGAAAACTTTACATCTGGCGCCCACGCCTGCCGGAAACTGCTGGAAAAATAGACGCTTAACGTTCTGGCACAGGAATTGCTCGACAATACGTACGTCAATAAATGATCCGGAGGGATTATCGTGAAGCCAGTCCCCGCAACCTACAAGCTCCTGGTGCTGGCGGCAGCCACGCTGACCGCTCCCGCCGCCATGGCATTTATTAACCCGGTCCCCGAGCCAGACATAATGGCCCTGTTTGGCGCCGCGGGCGTCAGCCTCGTGCTCGCAGAGCGCTGGCGCAGGAACCGCCGCAAGTAGGCTTTCGGTTGTTCCGTCGCGCCGGCGCGACGGTAGACACATGCAGCAATTGCTCAGCTACCAGACAGAGTTGTATGCCGCCGCCCCGTTCGGCAGCATG
>JAWVYG010000728.1:0-2241 GCA_033722815.1 Halioglobus sp. | reverse complement strand
TCGATGACCATCCGCGCCGTGTGTTCTGGGGCGACACGCACCTGCACACCAACCAGTCGCCGGACGCGTTTACCTTCGGCAATCGCAGCATCACCCCCGACCAGGCCTACCGCTTCGCCCGCGGCGAGATGATCACCTCGCAGACCGGCGTGCGCGCGCGGCTGTCGCGACCGCTGGATTTCCTGATGGTCTCGGACCACGCCGAGTTCATGGGCATCTTCCCCAAAGTCTTCAGCCGCTCCGCGGATATCATGGCGACCAGCCTGGGCAAGCGCTGGTGGGGCCACGTCGAGGCGGGAAAACACCACCTGGTCCTGCTGGAATTCGGCCTGATGTCCATGGGCGTTGAGAACCACGACCCCGAGGATCTGCTGACCATGGACGACACACTGACGCCGGAGTTCATCGCAGGCCTGGAGGACGTGTCGGTGCCGGAAGACTTGCGCCGCTCCATCTGGGACAGAGTCGGCGAGGTGGCCGACGCGTTCAACGAACCCGGGCGCTTCACCACCTTCATCGGCTACGAATGGACATCCATGCCCGGGGGCAACAACCTGCACCGCAACGTGCTGTTTCGCGACGGCAATGACAGGACCTCGCAGGTCACGCCCTTTTCCTCGATGGACAGCGGCGACCCCGAGGACCTGTGGGCCTTCATGGCCCGCTACGAAGAGCAGACCGGCGGCAGCGTGCTCGCCATTCCGCACAACGGCAATGTCAGCAACGGCCTGATGTTTGCCGAGACCACACTGTCCGGGGAGCCGCTGAGCGCGGACTACGCGCAGCGGCGCAGCCGCTGGGAACCCATCGTGGAAGTCACGCAGATCAAGGGCGACGGCGAGGCTCATCCCCTCCTTTCACCCAACGACGAGTTCGCCGACTACGAGACGTGGGACAAGGGCAACCTGTCGATGAACACGGCCAAGGAGCCGTGGCAGCTCGAGTTCGAGTACGCCCGCTCCGCATTGAAGAACGGCCTGGCCCTGGACCAGGCGCTGGGCGCCAACCCCTTCGAGTTCGGCATGATCGGCAGCACCGATTCCCACACCAGCCTCGCCACCGGCGACGAGGACAACTTCTTCGGCAAGATGACCTCGGCGGAGCCCGCGCCGGGCCGCGGCGACCGCAACTACTTCCCGGTGGAGAACGAGGGCGGCCTGACGCTGAGGCAGTGGGAGTCGCTGGCCGCCGGCTACGCCGCGGTATGGGCGAAGGAAAATACCCGAGAATCCCTGTTCGATGCCATGCGCGCGCGGGAGACCTACGCCACCACCGGCCCGCGCATGGTCGTGCGCTTCTTCGGCGGCTGGTCCTTCGGCGCCGGCGACGAGTACAGGCCGGACCTTGCCAGCCACGGTTACCGCGCGGGCGTCCCCATGGGCAGCAGCCTGCCTGCGGCGGCGGGCGATGCGCCGTCCTTCCTCGTTTCAGCCGTGAAGGACCCGGAAGGCGCCAACCTGGACCGCATACAGATCGTGAAAGGATGGCTGGATGCCGACGGCGAGAAACACGAGAAGGTCTACAACGTCGCCGCATCGGACGACCGCAGTATCAGGCGCAACAGGGTGAAGCCGGTGGGCAATACCGTCGACGTCGCGTCAGCGACCTACCGCAACTCCATCGGTGACGCCGCGCTGGCAACGGTCTGGACCGACCCGGACTTCGACGCGACACAGCGCGCATTCTATTACGCCAGGGTGCTGGAGATACCGACGCCGCGGTGGACCACGTTCGACGCTGCGCGTTTCGGCGATGCCCTGCCCGAGGGTGCACCGCCCTACGGCCAGGAGCGGGCCTACACCTCACCAATCTGGTACCGGCCCTGACCCGCGACCGGGCGTCCTGAGAGGCCAGCGCGCAGACCGGGACGCGCCGGACGCTACTGGTTCGCAAAGCTGCGACGCAGTTCACAGCCGCGGGCGCCGCGGGAGCTTCAGGCGCCCGCGCAGCCGTAGTAAGCTATCTGGCGGGCCGGCACCGCCCCGGCCATCCCCTCTACGATGACACACAGCCGCCTGGCCTGCCGGGCACGGGTTTTGCGGTGAGGGCTCCGCCGACAGCTCGGGCCAAGGTGCACGGTACACATTTTTGGCAAACCAAATGTCTATCCGCAGCAATTGACTGTAGGATTAGACCATTGGGTATGCTCTTGACAGAGGCAACAGAATGATAAACGACCTTGTTGATTTGAGCCTGATCTACGGCGACCAGAATCCCGTCGACCTGGCCATTCAGCTGCTC
>JAWVYG010000727.1:0-2247 GCA_033722815.1 Halioglobus sp. | reverse complement strand
TGCCCAGCCCGGGCTCTGTGCATGCGGGCGTCTCCAAGCTGCCGGCGGCACACTACCTGGATTTCCGCGATGGCAAAGTCACAACAAGCTGTTACTGGATCCCGAAGTTCGCCCAACCCGGCGGCGGCCCACCCTTTGAGGAGCTGTCCGGGGAACTGCGCGAGGTACTGCGACAGTCACTGCGCAACAATCTGCCGGCATCGGGCAAGCTGGGCGCATTCCTCAGCGGCGGGCTGGACAGCTCAACCGTCACCGGCGTCATGGCCGAGCTCTGCGGCGCCGATGCCGAGGCATACTCCATCGGCTTTTCCGCCGAAGGCTACGATGAAATGGCTTACGCGCGCATTACCGCGGAGCACTTCGGCGTAACGCTGAACGAGTACTACGTCACGCCGGAGGACGTCGTGGACGCCCTGCCGTTGGTGGCGACCAGCTACGACGAGCCATTCGGCAACTCCTCCGCCCTGCCCGCCTACTTCTGTGCGCGAATGGCGGCACAGCGTGGCGTCGACACCTTGCTGGCCGGCGACGGCGGCGATGAGATCTTCGCGGGCAATGAACGGTACATCAAGCAGAACGTGTTTGAGCGCTACGCCATGATCCCGAAGGGCCTGCGCAGCGGCCTCATCGAACCGCTGGTCGGCGCGCTACCGGCAGCCGTGCCGCTGTCTTCCAAAGCCCGCAGCTACATCGAACAGGCCAATACTCCCCTGCCCGACCGACTGCAGAGCTACAACTTCCTGCACCGCCACGCGGCCGACGAGATCTTTACGCCGGAGTTCCTGCAACATATCGATGAGCAGCTGCCCCTTGGACTGCAACGGGACGTCTACCAACGACCGGATGACGCCGGCGACCTGGATCGCATGCTCTACCTGGACTGGCAGTTCACGCTGGCGGACAACGACCTGCGCAAGGTCTCACACATGTGCGCCGTCGCCGGCGTCAACGTCACCTACCCGATGCTGGACGATGCACTGGTGGAATTTTCCTGCCGGGTACCGAGCGACCTGAAGATAAAGGGCAAGGACCTGCGTCATTTCTTCAAGCGCGCGCTGTGCGATTTCCTCCCGTTTGAAACGATCCACAAGCCCAAGCAGGGCTTCGGACTACCCTTCGGCGTATGGATGCGGACCTATGACCCGCTGCGGGAACTCGCCTACGACAACCTCAGCAAGCTGAAAACACGCGGCTTCATCCAGCCGGCATTCATCGACAGTGCGATCCGGATGCACCAGTCTGAACACGCAGCTTACTACGGGGAATTGATTTGGATTCTAACAGTATTCGAGCTGTGGTTCGCCTCCAGGAATGAAGGGAAGATGCACTATGACAACTGACACGGGCCCCAGCCGCGAGGAGCTGGAGGCTGTATTCGTACAGAAGTACGGCGCACTGGACAGCCTGAACTGGTCACCCGCGCTGCGCTGGAAGTTCGATCACTTCAATCCTGACGATGTCTACGAGGCCGTCATGAACCAGTTGGTGGGCGACGACACTCGCTGGCTCGATGTCGGCTGCGGCAGGAATATCTTCCCTTCCAACCCCAAGTTATCGCAGATACTGGCCGACCGGGCTGCGTTGCTGGTCGGCCTGGACCCGGACGAAACGCTGAATGACAACCCCTATGTCCACGAGAAGTTCCTGTGCACGATGGAGGATTTCGAAGATGAGCGGCGCTACGATCTGGTGACCATGAGAATGGTTGCCGAGCACGTGGCGCAGCCGCAGGAATTGATGCGGTCGTTAAGCAGGGTGACGGCTCCCGGCGGCCGCGTCGTCGTCTACACGGTCTTCAAGTACTCTCCGGTGCCGATCATTACCAGCCTGGTCCCGTTCAAGCTGCACAATCCGGCCAAGCGCATACTGTGGGGGACGGAGCCCGAGGACACGTTCCCCACGTGTTTCAGGATGAACACCAGGGGTACGCTGGCGGAGCTGTTCGGCCAGCACGGTTTCACCGAAAGCCGCTTCCTGCGCCTTGACGACTGCCGCACATTCAGCGGATTCAAGCCACTGGCGTGGCTGGAACTGACCATGCGCCGGTTTTTCGCCGCACTGGGCCTGCAGTATCCGGAGCACTGCCTGCTCGGCATCTACGAGAAGGTCGATCGATAGCGCACCAGGGGAGCATCGCATCCGTTATCGCCCGCTATAGCGGCAACTCACCCCTCAGCCTGATTGCGGCAGGTCACGCACCCAGTTGAGTGTCAGGTCGGACACCTCGCTCTTCCATTCGCGCGTGGA
>JAWVYG010000726.1:0-2256 GCA_033722815.1 Halioglobus sp. | reverse complement strand
GGCGACTACTTCCTCGGCGCCTATGTCGATCACGACGGGCTCATCGCCGAGACCACCGTGGCCAACAACGTGGCGTACTACCCGGTGACGGTGCCGCCACCGGACCTGCAAACGGTAGCTGCGGGCGTGAGCAGCGCCAACCTGTTGACCGAACAGGCCTTCACCACCTGGGCCACGGTGCAGAACATCGGCTCAATCGCAGAGCCCGGGACGCTGCGCTATTTCCTCTCGCCGGATGCGCAGATCGATACGGGCGATACCGAGTTAGGCACCGACGCCACCCCCGTTATCGAGGGCGCCGGCGCGGAAGCGCTGGGACAATCGGTGACCGCCCCGGCGACGCCAGGTACCTACTGGGTGGGCGCCTGTGTGGACGGCGTGGCGGGCGAAACGAACCTGTCCAACCAGTGCTCCTGGGCTATCGAGATCACGGTGCAGGAGAGACCGCCGGGGTGTTGACCCGGCGCGGCCCTGCCTGACGGCTGCCGGCGGGCGCCTGTCGACCCCGGTACAACCATGCTGACTGCGCGTCGCTTTCGGGATGCTGCGCTATCGCAGGAATATAGTTTGCGCTATGTTTAGAGCTGTTTTCAGCTACCGCAGCGAGAATGCCGATGCCAGCTATCCCCATGGTCAGCGGGGCCGTCGAAGACGGCGGCCACTTCCTGGAATTCTGCGACAATCCCGCGCAGTTTCTCAGCCGTGCCTACGCCGAGCAGGGCGAGGTGTGCCAGTTCGATCTCAACGGGCTGGCCAACGTGCTGCTGGTCGGGCCGCGGGGTCACGAGGCGATGTTCCGCGCGCCGGACGAGATGCTGAGCGCCGCCGAGGCTTACCAGATGATGGTCCCGGTATTCGGCGAGGGCATCCAGTACGGTGCGCCGCCGGAGCTGGAGAGGCAACAGCTCAAGATGCAGGCGCGCGGCCTGCGCCAGGATCGCATGCAGCTCTATGCCGCTGTCATTGCCCGGGAGGTGCAGGACTGGCTGGAGGGATGGGGCGACGAAGGAGAGCTGGACATCTACGACGCCTTTACGCGCCTGACCCTGAAGACGTCCACGCACTGCCTGATGGGCGCGGAATTTCGCTATACCCTCACCGACGAGTTTGCCGATCTGTACCACGAGCTCGAGCATTCCGTCAGCCCCGCGGCGTTGCGCGACCCGGGCGCGCTCGGTGAGGTTGCGGCGCGGCGCGACCGCGCCCGGGCGCGCCTGGCCGAGCTGATCGACGAGC
The DNA here is from genome assembly GCA_033722815.1 of Halioglobus sp. Taxonomy (GTDB): domain Bacteria; phylum Pseudomonadota; class Gammaproteobacteria; order Pseudomonadales; family Halieaceae; genus Marimicrobium. The sequence continues at coordinate 1,020 of JAWVYG010000726.1, read as the reverse complement.
GCATCGAGCAGCGGCGCGCCTCCGGCGAGGAACACCCGGACATGCTGCAGGTGTACATGGATGCACGCTACGACGACGGCAGGGCGCTGAGCAACGAGGAGATTACCGGCATGGTGATCTGGTTCATGTTTGCCGGGCACCATACCAGTGGCAACACCTCGTCCTGGACCGCGGTGGAACTGGCGCGCCACCCCGCGCTGGCAGAACCTATCGCGGCGGAGGTGGACGCGTTGTATCGCAACAATGCCGAGCTCAGCCGCAATGCGCTGAAAGAGATTCCCCTGCTGCAGGCTTTCATCATGGAAACGCTGCGCCTGCACCCGCCGCTGGTCACGCTGACCCGCCGCGCAATGGTGGACTTCGACTACCGGGGCTACCGCATCGACGCCGGCAGCAATGTCATGGTGTCGCCCTACGTCGCCCACCGCCTGCCGGAGTATTTTCCCGACCCGGAAACATTCGATCCCGCCCGCCCCGAGCCCGACGATGTCTTCGCCTTCATTCCCTTCGGCGGCGGACACCGCAAGTGCGTGGGGAATGCGTTCGCCATCCTGCAGGTCAAGGCCATTTTCTGCGCGCTGCTGCAGCGTTACCGCTTCGACCTTGTCGATCCGGCCGAGAGCTATCGCGACATCATGCCCTCGCTGATCCTGCGGCCCTCCGAGCCCTGTCTGTTGCGCTACCGGCGCAGGAGCTGAGCGTGGCCGGGCGTTTCTGCATCAAGGCAGACATGCAGTTGTGCCAGGGGCACGGGGAGTGCGCGGAGGAGGCACCGGAGCTGTTCGAGGTCGCCTACGACACCGAGGTGTATCCGAAGGTGAAGATACTGCAGGCGCGGCCCGACCCGGCGCTGCGCGAGCGGGCCGAGGCCGCGGCGCGCTACTGTCCCAACCGCGTGCTGACTATCGAGGATATTGACTAGCGGCGGTGTTTCCTCAGGCCCGCCTGTCGAACTCCAGGTGCAGCGACTTTAGCCCGCGCAGCACGATGTTCGGCCAGTAGCGCAGGTCGCTCTTGTCC
>JAWVYG010000725.1:0-2260 GCA_033722815.1 Halioglobus sp. | reverse complement strand
GGTCCTCGATGGTTTCGATCAGCCCCGGGTCAGAACTCGAAAGGCAGCGCGAGGAATGCGCGCGCGGCTTGCGCGTCAGGCTTGAGCAGAAACAGAAGGAACTGCTTGCCCTCCAGCGTGAGCGGTCAGATAGCTACGAAAGGGAAACGACCGCCAGCTTGAGTGAGCGGATTCGTACTGTGGTCGAGCATATCGTCGAGATTCGCCTGCGTCTCGCTAAGTGCTGGGCCGACTATGCCCCCGATGCTGCGGCCCCTGCCTTCGACTGGGAGCATTTCGATTACCCGCTGCCGGGTCCCCTTGGGGAGGACGGCGTCAGGGAGACATTCTATAACCGCTTCGCCTCCACCAGCTGCGACGCCTGCCGCGATTTGGTCATGGCGATCAATGACTGGATCCTGAACCAGTATAACGTCGTGCTCATGCCGAATTTCCTCTGGGGCCCGACACTGGGTCCCGGCGAGACCCAGTCGCAAGTTGCGGGCCGGCAGATGCGGGCCAGGCAGGACCTTGCCAACTTCGAGGCGGGTGTGCGCGAGCGAATGGTAAAGCTCAGGGCCTGTGAAAAAGAGCGGTGTTCCGCGCAGGAAGATTCTGCTCCGGGCCCGTTCACCGGCGGTTTTGGGGCCCTTCCCGGCGCCGGGGCGCAGGGCGGCGGTGCAGCGCCGCACGACTGCACCGAGTCCGGGTGCAAGGGGCTTGCCGAGCTGTTAAAACGCAAGCAAGGGCAATACGAGAAGGTGGGCGAGGAAATCGAGCGCGTGCGGAGCAGGATCAATGATCTCGACATCGACCTGCGCGGGAGCGAGAACAGTCCAGAACGCGAGGTACAGGGGCTGAAAACGGAGCGGCAGGGTCTGCAGCGTGATCTCGAGTTTCTACGTGAACGCAAGGATGGCCTCGAGCGGCAGATCGACTACCTGCAGCGGCGGCTGGAGAGCTGCGCGGTCAACTGCGACGACGAGAGCGGACGCGGCGAGCTGGCCGGCAAGCGGCCTACAGGCTGGAAGGACAGCGCCTACTTTCCCAGTGATGCTGCAGCTTTGGTCGCAGGCCCGGGGAGTCCGTTTGGCGACTTCGATATTCAGGGCCCTATCGCCCGCGACAAGGCGTGGTTTTTCGCTAACCTCAACAGTGACAGGGCCAGCTTTAAGGGGGCCGAGTGGGCGAAGCAGCGCACCTCCTTGCAACCGCTATCGGTCTCCGCGGGCGATGCCGGCTCCGCGTGGGGGAGGGCGCAAGTGGGGCTCACTGACGCTCTGCTGGAACAGCTGGGCGGCAGTAACCCCTCCCCGACGCTGGTGGCCGTGATCGACAGCGGCGTCGACATTGCCCACCCGGACATCAGCGCGGCCGTGTACGACAACGATAGAGAGTACTTCAACGGGCGCGACGACGACGGCAACGGGTTGGTGGATGATGTCACGGGCTGGAACTATATCGACCACAATGGCGCCAGCATGGACGACAACGGCCACGGCACGCTGGTGGCCGGCATCATCGCCTCCCGCGGCAGTGACGACGGCAGCGTGGCGGGCATCAACCCCTGGGCGAACATCCTGCCGCTGAAGGTCACCGACAGCACTGGCGAGGGCGGCAGCGTCGGCCTGGCAGTGGCGATCACCCACGCGGTGAATGCCGGCGCGCGGGTCGTCAACGTCAGCCTCGGCGGGGCGGAGTACGCCCGCGCCGAGCAGGTAGCGGTCGACCATGCGGCAGAGCACGACGTGCTGGTCGTGGTGGCGGCGGGCAACACCGCGGCCGATACGGGGGATTTCTGGCCGGCGGGGCTGGACAACGTGATCACAGTGGCGGCCAGTGACGAAAGTGACGCCAGCACGGCGTGGTCGAACTTCGGCAGTGCGGTGGATATCGCCGCGCCGGGTTCGAACATACTTTCCCTGCGCGCCGCGGGCATGGATCCGCTGGCGCTGGTCGACGACGACTACGAGGCCGGCGCCAACGTGCGCGGCGAGCAGGGGCACCTTTACGTCACTTCCGGCACCTCCTTCGCCGCGCCCCACGTGGCGGGCGTGGCGTCTCTGCTGTTCTCCGTCAACCCGCGGCTGACGGCGCGGCAGGTGCGCAACATGCTGCTGCAGTCCGCCGTCGACATCGAGAGGCCCGGCGTGGACCCGCTCTCCGGCTACGGCAGGCTGGATGCGGCGGCGGCCCTGGCGGCCGACCCCGATTTCTATATCGAGGCGCTGATCACCGGCGTGGCCACTGCCAGGCAAGACGGCGCCCTGGTGGTACAGGT
>JAWVYG010000724.1:0-2266 GCA_033722815.1 Halioglobus sp. | reverse complement strand
GAAGCTCGGCGTCAGCCGCAAATGCCTGTGGGAGCGCCGCCAGCGCCTGGGCATCCCGCGCAGTAAAAGCGCCGGTGGCCGGCGCAAAAGCGCCGCCGCCCGGCAAAAATAGGCGTTACCCGACGGCCGTAAAGACCCGAATTCGGGAGTATTTCGGTAACACATTGCCTATTTTTGATGTAACGGCGCACCGCAGAATTACCTTATCCCATTGAAATATATGGCAAATTTTATTTCTGGCACGGTACCTGCTATTACAGGGCAGTGTCGAAAAATAAAAATAACCGGCACGGCAATAACAATAATATTCTCGCTATGGACCTGGATGGGGAAGTTTACTTCCCCTCAATTTCTTTTGGCGCGGGTAAATCCCGGCTGAAGGAGCTGTAGCGTTGGCCCGCGAACGCAAACTTGGCGTTCGACGCACGGTGGGTGAGAAAACCGTGCAGGGATAAATACATAACCATAACAACGCCTAGAAATAAAAATAAGCTCCTGATGTGAGGCCTGGATGGGGAAAACGCTGTTTTCCCCATCATTCACCTCCCCTCCCCCTGACCATATTGCCAGCCCTTCTGTGCTAGACTGCGCGGCTGTTGAACCAGCGCCACAGGGCGGCACCCGCTTGAATATCATCCCCCGGGACCAACACGTCATCTCCCGCAAGAACATCAGCAAGAGCGCGCTGAAAGTCATGTCGCGTCTGCGGGGCGAGGGATACGAAGCCTACCTGGTGGGCGGTGCCGTCAGGGACCTGCTGCTCGGCGGACACCCCAAGGACTTCGACATCGCTACCGATGCGACCCCCGAAGCCGTCAATGCCCTGTTCCGCAACTCGCGCATCATCGGCCGGCGCTTCCGCATTGTCCACGTGCGCTTCGGGCGCGAGATCATCGAGGTCACCACGTTCCGTGGCCACCACGGCGACAGCGCGGAGAAGCGCCGGGACAACACCCACTCGCGCCAGTCCGACAAGGGCCTGCTCCTGCGCGACAACGTCTACGGCACGCTGGAAGAGGATGCGGTGCGCCGCGACCTCACGGTGAACGCCCTGTACTACGACGCGGGCACCTTCGAGGTGTTCGACCACGTGGGCGGCATGCAGGACCTGCAGCAGCGTACGATCAGGGTGATCGGCGATCCCGCGCAGCGCTACACCGAGGACCCGGTGCGCATGCTGCGGGTACTGCGGCTGGCGGCAAAACTCGATTTCGACATCGAACCGGAAACGGCAGACGCCATCGCTCCCAGTTCACACCTGCTGCGCGAAATCCCGGCCGCCCGCCTGTTCGACGAGTTCCTGAAGCTATTCATGGCGGGCCATTCCCAGGGCACCTTGAAGCGCCTGCTGCAGTATGACCTGCTGCGCTTCCTGTTCCCGGAATCCTGCGCGGAGATGGAGACGGACCCGCTTGCGCTGCCGCTGATGTACGCGGCAATGCGCAGCACCGATGAGCGCATCGCCCAGGACAAGCCGGTAACCCCCGCCTTCATCCTCGCGGCTATCCTCTGGCCGCTGGCCCGCGCCCAGGCCGAGGAGCTGCAGGAACAGGGCCAGCCGCCGATCGCGGCAATGCACAGCGCGGCCCAGCTGACCATCAGCGAGGCGGCCCAGCACCTGTCCATACCGCGGCGTTTCGGCCAGCCCATGCGTGAAATCTGGGAGTACCAGCTGCGCCTGCAGAACCGCCGCGGTCGCAAGGCGGCCGAACTGGTGGACCAGCGGCGTTTCCGCGCCGCCTACGACTTCCTGCTGCTGCGCGAGGAAGCCGGCGAGGACACCGGCGATCTCGGCAGTTGGTGGACCGAGTTCCAGGAGCTGCCGCTGGAGCAACGCCTGCAAGAGGCAGGGGCGGGCCGCGGCCGCCGACCGCGCAAGCGGCGCGCCAAGCCCGCGGTATGACGCCGGCCTTTATCGCCCTGGGCAGCAATATCGGTGATCCGCTCGCGCAGCTGCGCCGGGCTGTGGAGCACCTGCGCGCACTGCCTCAGTGCTCGCTCGAGACGCTCTCCGGCATCTATCGCAGCGTGCCGCTGGGCCCGGCCGACCAGCCCCACTACCTCAACGCGGTCGTCGGCATCAACAGCAGGCTGGAACCGCTGGCACTGCTTGCCCAGCTGCAGCGCATCGAGACACTGCAGGGGCGCGAAAGATCGCAGCGCTGGGGACCGCGCACACTGGACCTGGACCTGCTGTTGTTTGGCGACCTCGTCATGACCACGCCACAGCTGACGCTGCCCCATCCGCAGATGCACCTGCGCAACT
>JAWVYG010000723.1:0-2277 GCA_033722815.1 Halioglobus sp. | reverse complement strand
TTTTCACCCTCGGACATGTCGTCGCGGATAAACGGCTCCACGGCGGACTTGTGTTCGCCCGCACGAAATACGTGCACGTTCACTGACAGTTTTTCCAGCGCCTCGCGGAAATAATTGCGGTAACTGCTGAATCCCTCCAGCGCCACGCCGCCCAGCGGGTGCAGGATGACCTCGTCGGCATGGCTGGCCAGCAGGTACTGGTCCTGGGTATACAGGTCGCCGACGGCGATGATGGGTTTGCCGCTCTCCCGGAAACGCTCCAGCGCGGCCACGATCTCCCGAGTCTTGCTGATGCCCACGTAGACCAGCGCGTCCAGCTCCATGACCAGTGCCTGAATGGCCGGGTCTTCGGCGCCGTAATCCAGCGCGTCCAGCACGTCCCGCAGCAGCACCTCGTGGTCCATGGCCGACGGTGGGCTCAGCACCGCCCGCAGCGGATCGACGGGGGACTTCTGGTCCACGACGGTGCCGGACATATTGAGCAGCAGGGCTGCCCGCTCCGGCAGGGGTTCCGGGCCGCCGCCCAGGTAAACCACGTAGATGAGCACCAGTACCAGGATGAACACCAGGTTGGACAGCGCCATCCGCACCCGGGTGATGCCCCGCCACAGTGCGGAAAAGAATCTGCGCAGCAGAGATGGTTTGCTCATGGCTTGGAAACCTCTTTAGAACGACCCTCCAGTGTGCGGGCATTGACCGCACATGTCGAGGATCAGGCGCGCGATGAAGGGGACAAATCCGGGGCGCTCAATGGCCGTCGCTGCCGTGACCCAGCGAGGCCGCCTCACGCAGTGCACGGGCACGCCAGCGGATGAACAGCATGGCGGAGATGAACAGCACCACGTCGGCGGCCAGGCCCACGATCACCAGCGGGTCTGTCGGCGCGGCGAAAATGCGCTGTACCAGGATCATGAAGTAGCCCAGGCTGACAAAAGCCAGCCATATGTAACTGCGCAGGTTGTCGGCGCGCATCCCGGGGGCGAACAACAACAGCGGCAGCAGCTTGGCCAGCCAGATAATCCAGGGCGCGCCGTGCAGGAACGCATCCAGCGCCTGCTGCAGCAGCAGCGTCCACCACGCCAGCCATGTCAGCAGGCGGGCGCGCGCGGCAAGGCGTGCGAGGGCGGTCATTGACGCAGCGCCAGTCGCGCCACGCGCGAGCCAAGGGCGCGGCAAAGCGCCGCCTCGGTGTCGTCCAACTGCCGCTGGTTCTTGTCACCGGCCCAGTGGGACGCACCGTAGGGCGTGCCGCCGCTCCCGGTGGTCATCAGGCCAGGCTCGCTATAGGGCAACCCGGCGACCACCATACCGTGGTGCAGCAGCGGCACCATCATCGTCAGCAGCGTGCTCTCCTGGCCCCCGTGCAGGCTCGAGGTGGAGGTGAACACGCCTGCCGGCTTGTCTATCATGCTGCCGCTGAGCCACAGCGACGAGGTCTGGTCGAGGAAGTACTTGAGCGGGGCGGCCATGTTGCCGAACCGCGTGGGACTGCCCATGACCAGGCCCGCGCAGTCGCGCAGGTCCTCCGGTTCACAGTACAGCGGGCCGGAGTCCGGGATTTCGTCCTCGCGCTGCTCGCTGTCGGCGGAAACCGCCGGCACGGTACGCAGGCGCGCATTGACGCCCGATACCCTATCCACGCCCCGGGCCACCTGCTCCGCCATGGCGGCGGTGGCGCCGTGGCGCGAGTAGTACAGCACCAGCACGTAGGGGTCGGACATCAGCCGACCAGGTCCAGCGCGTTCTCGGGGGGACGGCCCAGGACGGCGCGATCGCCGCGAACCACGATGGGACGCTCGATCAGGCGCGGGTACCGGGCCATCGCGGCGATGATATCGTCGTCGGGTGACTCCTTGTCCAGGCCGCTGTCCTTGTATTCCTGCTCGCCGCGTCGCACCAGCTCGCCGGCGGACATACCGAGCTTGTCCAGCAGAGCGCGAATCTCCGCCGCATCGGGCGGCGTCTCAAGGTACAGGACGATGTCAGGCGTTATGCCGTGCTCCTGCAGCAGCGCCAGCGTGTTGCGCGACTTGGAACAGCGCGGATTGTGGTAGATCGTGACGTCGGACATGACTGCATACCTGTGTGAGCCGGGACCGGCGCAGGGTACAGTAAATCCACGTGTGCGCAAACCGGCCCGGCGAGGCCGCCGGCTCGTTACTGTCTGTGTCGGCGCCACTTTCGTGCGATAATTCATATATGGACCTGTTCTTGCAATGGACGCGTGAAATGTGGCGGCGGCTCAGCTACCTGGTTTCGCGCTACAGCGCGGATCGC
>JAWVYG010000722.1:0-2281 GCA_033722815.1 Halioglobus sp. | reverse complement strand
GACACGGGGCCGCTATCGAGCGAGCGCAGGTACTGCAGCGCGAAGGCCGCATCGGCGTGCCACAGCTGCCATGTCGCGTCCGCAAAGTCCCCCGCACCATCGCCACAACCGCTCAGGTCCAGCAGCACGACGTTGTAGCCTGCGGCAGCCAGCACACGCGCCTGCGCGGCTACTGTCCGTCGTGCCTTGTGCATTTCCTCACCAAAAGCGTGCAGGAATAACACACCGCCCCTGGGCTCAATGGCGTCGGGAGAAGCGAGCAGGTAAAACAGCGGCCTGTCGGGTTGATCCAGAAAACCTGCCTGGAGGCTGCAATCGGGTGACGTCATCGCTCAATCGAGCTTGGACTCGACAAAGGCGGCGAGGCTGCCCACGGTGGCGAAAATATCCGCGTCGATTTCGTCGTCCTCGATCATGATGCCGTACTGCTCCTCGAGCGTCGTAAGGACGCCGACCACAGACATGGAGTCCATCTCGGGAATGACGCCGAGCACCCGGGTTGCCGGGTCAGGGCTGATCGCACCCTCGGGCAGGCCCAGGGTCGACTGTAGAATTGCTATAACTTCGGACTGAATATCCATATCCCCTACACTGCCTATTCGGCCCAGACGATCGCCGGCAAGCCCCCTGTCGCGCGACGGTCGCATATTTTATGCTAACCCTGCAATCCCGTGTACTCAAGGTGGTTTTGTGACCCGCACGTCATTCTCGGCAGCACGTCGATGACGAAATGCCCGATTCCGCAGTTCGGGGCGATCGAGGTATTGCCATGCATGCACAATTACACGATAGTGATCGCCACTCGGGTACCGGCGGTACACTCTTGGCGCAGCAGGCAGGCAATATCCGGATAGCACGGTTCCACCCGCTGCGGGACGAGGTGTCCGAGTCGCTGCGCGACGCCTTTGCCAATCTCGAACATTCGAACCCGCAATTCTCCCTCGCCTGGCTATGCACGATCGCCTCGCACGCCCTCGACGCGGGAGAGGAGCCCGTCATCTTCACGGCGGAGAATGACAGCGGCGGCCTCGCCGCCCTGCCCCTGAAAATCTCGACCAGTGGCGAGGCGCAGGCCCTGGTAAACTTCTACACATCGCTGTACCAGCCGGTCGCGGACGAAGCACAGGCGTTGCCCCTGTACACCGCGATATTCCGCCATCTGCGCCAGGCCGAGGGCCTGCACACGGTACTGCTCGCGCCACTGGATGGCTCGACGGCTCTGTTTCCATTGTTGGGCCAGGCGCTTACAGCGGCGGGCTGGAGCGGCGTGCATGACTATTTCTGCTTTGGCAACTGGTACTACCACACCCGATCGCCCTCCTGGGAAGGCTACCGGGAATCGCGGCCCTCGCGCCTGAAGAACACCATTGCGCGCAAGACCCGCAGCTTCCTTCGGGACGACCGGGGCCGGCTCGAGATAATTAGCGATGGCGATCGCCTCGACCAGGGCATCGACGATTACAACGCCATCTATCACAGCAGCTGGAAAAGGAATGAGCCCTACCCCGGCTTCATACCCGCACTCGTGTCACTGGCAGCGGACAAGGGCTGGCTGCGCCTCGGCCTGGCGTACTACGACGAGGTGGCAGTAGCGAGCCAGATCTGGCTGGTCGCGGACGGCACCGCCTACATCTTCAAGCTTGCGTACCACCCCGATTATGCCGGCATGTCTCCCGGTACGGTGCTCACCGCGCACCTGGCCCGGAGCGTACTGGAAGAAGACCGCGTGCATACCATCGATTACCTCTCCGGCGACGACACCTACAAGCGCGACTGGATGTCCGAACGCCGCGAACGCTACGGTATCGCCGCCTTCAACGCCAGAACACCCACGGGCAGCTGCAAGCTGGTACGGGAGTGGTTGCGGCGCCTGCTAAGGGGCGGCCGTGAAAGCGCTGCAGGGGCAGACTGAGCAGCTGCAGCAACTGCCGCCGTCGGCTCAGGTGGCGAGCCGTTTCACCCAGTCCAGCAGCGCCTCGTTGACACGCTCGCGGGAATCCCCGGTGGAGAAGGTCTGGTCTGCGTCGGGCAGGTCGATGCGCTCATTGGCAGGCCGGCTATAGGCCTGCGCCCACGCCTTGTCACGGCTGACGAGTTCATCGAACTCACGACTGACCAGGCTCTGCCCGCTCATCAGGAACAGTACAGGTCCCTCGAAACGCTGCAGTCCATCGAGCATGCGCTCGATCCAGCTGCCCTGGGTACCGGCACTGCCAGTGCCCGGGTCCTGCTGCGAACGCTGGCGCGCACGTGCACCTGCCCGGCCAAGGGCTGCACGCAG
>JAWVYG010000721.1:0-2283 GCA_033722815.1 Halioglobus sp. | reverse complement strand
GGGCGAGGCCGCCCCGTACCGGTGCTGATTTACCTGGAACCGGCGCGACTGGAAATGCCCGACCGGGAAAGCTCGATCAGCGCACTGCGCAGATCGATAGAAAACGGCGTCGCCAACGGTATGCGCGCCTCTGTCGAATACGCCAGCCTGATCACAGGCACGAAGTACATCAGCCTCGATTACTATGCGGATGTCGAGCCGCAGACGGTGGGCAGCCTGCTCGAGTACACCACCATACCCACGGTTGAAACCGGGCTGGACCAGTTACAGCAGAAGATGGCGTCGATGCTCGACATGTTCAGCGAGTTGCCCCTGGACGATACGATCGCCAATGCCAACGCCACCCTGGCCAATCTCAACCAGACCCTGTACAGCCTGAACGGCATTCTCAGCGACGGTGAAACGCAGAACCTGCCGCAGGAACTGGAAACGACGCTGGGCGATCTGCGCACGGTGCTGGATAGCGTTTCGCCGGGTTCGGAACTCTACCGCGGACTGGATTCAAGCCTGCTGCGACTGAACAGGGCACTGGGCAACCTGGAAGCCCTGACCAACACCCTCTCCCAGCAGCCCAACGCCGTGCTGCTGCCAGCGAAATCCTCACCAGACCCGCAGCCGGAGGCCAGAAAGTGAAACGCGCAGCCTGCCTTATACTCGTGCTGGCGCTGGGCGCCTGTTCCGGACAGAGCATCGAGCCTCGCTACTACCTGCTCCGGCCGCAGGCACAGGCTACCAGCGCCGCCCTGCAACCCTCGGCCAAGCTCGCGCTCGGCGACATCCACATTGCACCCTATATCGACCGCCCGGGGCTGCTGCTGGAGATGGCACACGGCGAGGTCCGCGCGGCACGGTATCACCTCTGGGCGGAACCCATCGAGGATGGCGTACGCGCCTTCCTCGGCCAGGAGATATCGCGCCTGAGCGGGGAGGAGTTGTTGCCGCTGGCGGCGGCGCCCGGGACGCCGCGCATCACCGTGCGCATCGACCAGTTGCATGGCACCCGCGACGGGCGCGCCCTGCTGGTCGCCTACTGGTGGGTGGATGCGGGCGGCGCACCGAAGAACGCCCATCGTTTTGCCGAGTACACCGACCTTGCCAGCGATGGCTACGCCGCACTGGCGGCGGCCGAGGCGGAACTGCTGGGGCGGCTCGCTGCCAGCATCGCCGCGCAGGCGGCACCTGCCCCGCGGGCGGACCAGGCGGCCAGCGCTACAGGGGCAGCGGCAGAAATACCGAGGACACCGCGTGTACCGCCGAGGTAACCGCCCGGTGACTGGAGTCTCCGGCGATTCGCGCCATCATGTCCTGCAGCGTGATAAGCCGGCCAAACAATCGCTCGAAGCTCAGGTTGTCGACCACGCCGCGATACTCGTGTGTGATGATGTAGTGTGACCCATCCGGCCTGCGCGTATTCTTCAGTTTCCACACGAGGGTTTCGACATTGCGCGCGCTCGTCCAGAGCACATCCGGATCCAGCGTATCGGGCAGGTACATCTCCGGCTTGTACTGGTAGGCGCTGCGCAGCATGCTGCCCAATCCAACCGCCAGCGCAAACACCCTGTCGCCGCCGAAGGCGGGATCGAAAGCGAGATTCATCGCCTCGATATCCTGACGGCCGCCCAGTTCCCTGAAGCTGAGCTCATAGCGATTGATGCGCAATTGCGACAGGCGCTTCTCAACCGTCATACCGGGATTCTTGCGCAACTCGGCGGGATTGCGCTTGTAGAGTTTCACCACGAGCTCGCGCACTGTCGCACGGGTTTCCTCGATGAACTCGTCGGTCACCAGGTCGACATCCGACTTCACCAGGTTCTTGATTTCATAGCCGCCGCAACCATTCAACAACAGTAACAACAGGCATGCCAGTAGCGCGCGCATCGCCACATTCTAGCGACGCGATGCCACGCGCACGAGGAAAGAGGCCGGTCATAATACCGCCACTGGTTCCGGTCAGTGCGGAGACGGGTTATTGCTGTTGCAAGTACAAAGTCGCGTTTCTTGATTCCGTCCCACCAATGCGAGACCTGAGTCGCGCGCCACACACGTACGCATAACACAGCCCGGAAATTCTTGTTAAAATTTTGACTTCGCACAAAAACAGAATATTGCGATGCTGAGATTGACCATCCTGTCACTGCTCCTGGGAATGGGAGCTTCGGCGGCGGTTCTCGGCCTGTTGATGTCACCGGATGCGCCAGGGAATGCAGAAACTTCGGCAATCATCTGGCAGGGAAAAGACCTCGCCGTCAAAGACGCCAGCCTCGATGCGGGTGGCGGGCTCTC
>JAWVYG010000720.1:0-2283 GCA_033722815.1 Halioglobus sp. | reverse complement strand
GAGTTGGCCGGGGTGGCGACCGCGCTGGCAGGCCTCGAAACTCTGGCGCAGGTTGTCGCGGCGCGAGAAGCCACGCGGCTGGCGGGCGTCGAGCTGCAGCACGGCGGCTACTGGTACCCGGGCTCGGGCTGGCTGGATCCGCGCGCGGTCTGCCGCGCACTGCTCGACGATCGGCGCATCAGCGTCATGCAACACCGCGGCCCGGTGGCGCTGCAATCGCACGGCGACGCCTGGCGCGCAGTGAACGCGCAGGGCGAACAGCTCGCTGTAGCGCCCTGCGCGGTCATCGCCACCGGCACGGCGAGCAGCGGCGCGCCGCAGCTGTCCTGGCTGCCGCTGCGCGCGATCCGCGGGCAGACGACGCAACTGCCCGCCGACCAGCGCAGTCGCCGGCTGGACACCGTGCTGTGCCACAGTGGTTACCTGCCCCCGGCCAGGGACGGCGCCCACTGCATAGGCGCCAGCTTCAATCTCGACTGCCAGGAGCCCCTGCCACGGCGCGAGGACCAGCGGCACAACCTCGACGCACTCGCCGCCGCGGTGCCGTCATGGCGCGAGCACCTGGCGCTGCTGGACGAGCACGCGCTCGATTGCCGGGTGGGATTCCGCTGCGCCAGCCCGGACTACCTCCCCGTTGCCGGACCGGTCCCGGATTACGACGCCTTCCTGGCGGATTACGCGCCGCTGCGCGAAAACGCCAAGCGCGTTATCGACACGCCCGGCACCTACCTGCCGGGACTATTCGTCAACACCGCACACGGATCGCGCGGCCTGACCTCCACGCCGATGACAGCGCAGCTGCTGGCGAGTATCATCTGCGCGGAACCGCCGCCATTGCCGCGCAGCCTGCGCAGGGCGGTAGCCCCCGCCCGCTTCATCATTCGCGATCTCGGCAGGAATCGAGTATGAGCACGCTGTTGTGCACCGCCCTGGCGCTGCTGCTGGTGACGCTGCCCGCCGCTGCGGTGGAGCAGTTCGACATCGAGGTCCTCGAGCGCCGCCCACAGCCCCGGGACCATTTTGTGCAGGGGCTGGAGATCGTCGATGGCAAGCTGTACGTCAGCACCGGCATGTACGGCGAGTCGCGCCTGCTGCGTTACGATTTCGCCAGCGGGCGCCGCCTGGACACGCGACACCTCAACCGCACGCTGTTCGCCGAAGGCGTGACGGTCCTGCAGGACACCGTCTACCAGCTGACCTGGCGCAATCGCCTGATGCTGACTTACGAACGGGCGACGCTGGAGCACAGGGGCGGCTGGCCAATGCCCGGCGAGGGCTGGGGGCTGACCAACGACGGCGAGCAGCTGATCTACAGCGACGGCAGTGACAAGCTGCACTTTATCTCACCCAAGGACGGTCGGAGGCAGAAGTCGATCACCGTGCGCGAGAATGGCGCACCCCTGCGCGCACTCAACGAACTGGAGTGGATCGACGGCAGCATCTGGGCCAACGTCTGGGGTACCGAGCGCATCGTCATCATCGATCCGGCGTCCGGCGACGTCACCGCCAGCGTCGACCTGGAAGGCCTGTTGCCAGCCGCGGAGTACCGCCCCGGCACCGATGTACTCAACGGTATCGCCCACAACCGTGACGGCGACGAGACCTGGGTGACGGGCAAGCGCTGGCCGTGGCTGTACCGCATACGGCTGGTGCCAAAAATTGCGGAAAACGTCCCCACTCCTGGGGCTAAATCACGTTAAACTAGCGCCCTTTCGCAACACCACGCATTTCAGAGAGACACTATGGACCAGAGCGCCGGCGGTGCCCATCCCGCCTTCGACATGATTCGCTCACAAGACATCGAGTCCCTCAACCTGAGGGTCGAGCAGTACGAACACAAGCGTACCGGCGCCGCGCACTACCACCTCGCGTCGGACAACACCGAGAACGTTTTCCTGGTGGCGCTGCGCACGGTGCCGGAAGACTCTACCGGCGTCGCCCACATCCTCGAGCACACCGCCCTGTGCGGCAGCGAGCGCTTCCCGGTCCGCGACCCGTTCTTCATGATGCTCAGGCGCTCGCTGAACACCTTCATGAACGCCTTCACCAGCTCCGACTGGACGGCCTACCCCTTTGCCAGCCAGAACCGCAAGGATTTTCGCAACCTGCTGGATGTCTACCTGGACGCCGTGTTCTTCTCGCGGCTGGACCCGCTCGACTTCGCCCAGGAAGGCCACCGGGTGGAATTCGCCGAGCCGGACAACCCCGACAGCGAACTCGTGTTCAAGGGCGTGGTGTTCAACGAGATGAAGGGCGCCATGAGCTCGATCACTAGCACGCTGT
>JAWVYG010000719.1:0-2284 GCA_033722815.1 Halioglobus sp. | reverse complement strand
GCGAACAGGACAGCTCGAACCTCGACGCAGACGAACTGGAAGCCATGAAGCGGCTGCTGATATGACACGGGAGCAAGAACGGCAATGCCCATGAAGCGACGACTACTCACCGCGCTGGCCGTACTGGTGGCCGGCGTGACCCTGCTGACCGGCGTCGAGATCGCGCGCAACAACGCGATCGAGAAGATTCCCGCGCGCGACCGCAGCCTGAAGCTCAACGTCAATGGCAATGCCGTGCTGTACGACATGCACAACGGCCAGCCCTACGACGGGCGCATCATCGACGACATCGCCACCTACACGGGCCGGCGCTTCGACGCCTCGGACTTCCGCCTGCAGTCGCTGGTGCGCATCCTCTACCGCCACCGCGAAAAGCTGAGCGAGGCGGACTACCACAAGATCCGCCGCATCTTCCTGGACTTCAAGTACTGGATGGACCAGCCCGGGCGCGACAGCATGTGCTACTGGTCGGAGAACCACCAGATACTGTTCGCGTCGGCGGAGTACCTCGCGGGGCAGCTGTGGCCGGACGCCGTATTTGCCAACAGCGGCCTGACCGGCCGCGAACACCGCGCCATGGCGCGTGAGCGTATTCTCACCTGGCTCGAGCAGCGCTGGTTGTACGGCTTCACCGAGTGGTACTCCAATACCTACTACGTGGAAGATATCGCGCCGCTGGCCAACCTGGTCGATTTCGCCGCGGACGAGGATATCGCCGTGAAGTCCACCATGATCCTCGACCTGTTGCTGCACGACCTGGCGACGCAGTCCTGGCAGGGCACCTTCATCTCCTCCAGCGGGCGTATGTACGCCAACGGCAAGCGCTACAGCGAAATGAACGGTATGCAGGCGGTCATCGACCACCTGTGGGACCCGCGGCAGTGGGGTCGCGCGGCCGTGACGAAGAAGGGCATGGACCTGAACTTCATCTACATCGAGAACTACGAGCTGCCGCCGGTGATCAGGGCGATCGGCGAGGACGACGAGCGCGAACTCGTCATCAAGGCCTCCAACGGGCTGAATCTCGACGAGCTGGCGGCAGCGGGCCTGGTCGGGCTGCAGGACCCGCAGATCATGATGCAATGGGCCATGGAGGCGTTTTCCAACGACACGGTGATCGACAACACCATCGCCTATGCACACCGCCACGACATGCTCGGCAACGAGTTCCTGCACGACCTGCGGCATTTCAACCTCAGCATCCTCAAGGCCACCGGCGCCCTGCCCGCGCTGAGCCGCTATCTCAATCCCGTTACCAACGGCGTCGCGATCCAGCGCGCCAATACCTATACCTACAAGGATCCGGATTTCATGCTGGCCAGCGCGCAGGCCTATCACCCCGGCAGTTTCGGCGACCAGCAGCACCTGTGGAACGCGGTCCTCTCGCGCGACGTCAGCGTGTTCACCACACACCCGGCGGCGCCCCTGTCTGAAAAGGGCGCACTGTCCGGTTCACCCGGTTACTGGGTGGGCAGCGCCCGCTTTCCGCACGTGGCGCAGGACCGCAACGTGGTGCTGAACATCTACCAGCCGCCGCAAGGCCTTGGCTATATGGAAAAAACGCTGGTCGAGTACACCCACGCCCACTTCCCGCGCGAGCGCTTCGACGAGGTCATCGTCGATGGGCGCTACGCCTTCGGGCGCAGCGGACGCAGCTATGCCGCGCTGGTTGGCAGGCGGGAACTTAATTACATGGAAGGCACCTCGGACGACCTGGTGCAGCCGGGCCTGGACAGCTACTGGGTCTTCGAAGCGGGCAGCGAGGCGCGCGACGGCAGCTTCGCGGCGTTCATGCAGCGCATTCGAGGCAACGACGTGCGCTTCGAGAACAGGCACCTGCGCTATACCTCGGGGGGCCGGACGCTGGAGTTGCACTTCCAGGGCGACTTCCTCGTCGACGGTGAGGTGCAGGATCTCGAGTACGACCGCTTCGACTCGCCCTATGCGCAGGCCCCGCGCGAGCCCGACGCGATCAGGATCGAACACGACGGCCACGCCCTCGAGCTGGACTTCCACGGCCTGCGCAGGGAAGTGTCCAGCGGCAACTGAAGGGGGCGGTTCATGACGACGGTACGCAATCGCAGCGCTGTAACATCGCCTGCACCGGATATAGACTGGCCTGAACATTGCAGCGCAACTGAATCGAAATTGAATCGCAGGTAAACGCACAGAAAACGGAGCAATCATGGAACTGGACATTCGCTACGCCAACCACCCCGACGACGTGAAGCGCTATACCACGGCGGAGCTGCGCCGGCATTTCCTGGTGGAGTCCCTGTTCCAG
>JAWVYG010000718.1:0-2287 GCA_033722815.1 Halioglobus sp. | reverse complement strand
CGGATGCTGTGGGTACCCGAGGGTTTCGCGCACGGCTTCTATGTCACGTCCGAATTTGCGGACTTCCAGTACAAGTGCACCGACTTCTACCACCCCGACAGCGAGGTCTGCCTGGCATGGGACGACGCACAGCTGGCTATCGACTGGCCGTTGGCGGGTGGCGCCGCGCCGACACTGTCGGGCAAGGACGCCGCGGGGCAGTCCTGGGACGACGCGCCGAAGTTCGACTGACGCCGCGGCACCCGTCCCGGCGCTATGCGCTCAATAGCGGCCGCCACCAGTGCTCGTTGGCGAGGTACCAGTCCAGCGTCAACTCGATACCGGATGCGAAACTCTCGCGCGGCGCGTAGCCCAGTTCGCGCGTGATCTTCGTGGCATCGATGGCATAGCGCCAGTCGTGTCCCGCGCGGTCCTCAACGAACTCGATCAGCGACGACGAGCTGTCGCCCCGCGCCGGCGGCGCATCGGGATAACGCTGCGCCAGGGAGGCGTCGGCGGCAAAGCGCGCATCCAGCCGCGCACACAGCAGGTGCACGATGTCGAGGTTGCTGTACTCGTTGTTACCGCCGATGTTGTAGGTTTCGCCGAGCTTCCCCTTGAGCAGCACCAGCTCGATACCGCGGCAGTGGTCCTCCACGTACAGCCAGTCGCGGATGTTGCTGCCGTCGCCGTAGACAGGCAGCGGCCGGCCGCGCAGGATATTGGTCAGGCACAGCGGGATCAGTTTCTCGGGGTAGTGCCAGGGCCCGTAGTTGTTCGAGCAGTTACTGGTAGTCACCTGTAACTGGTAGGTGTGCTGGTACGCCCGCACCAGGTGGTCCGACGCCGCCTTGCTCGCCGAGTAGGGCGAGTTAGGTTCATACTTCCGCTCTTCGTGGAAGCCAGGCGCGTCGGCACTGAGCGAACCGTAAACCTCATCGGTGGACACGTGGTGGAAGCGGTGCGCCGCCACCGCGTCGCCCGCCAGCCAGTGCTCGCGCGCGGCCTGCAACAGCGTGTGCGTGCCCACAACGTTGGTCTGGATGAAGGCGTCCGGCCCGCTGATGGAACGGTCCACGTGGCTCTCGGCCGCGAAGTGCACGATGGTGTCGATGTCGTGTGTGCGCAGCGTGGCGAGTACGGTGTCGTAATCGCGGATGTCCGCGTGCACGAAGGTGAACTGCGCGCTGTCTTCCAGGTCGGCAATACTGCTGCGATTGCCGGCGTAGGTCAGCGCGTCAAAGGCGACGATACTGTCCTGCGGGTGCTGGCGGCGCCAGTAATGCACGAAATTCGTGCCGATAAAACCGGCGGCACCGGTGACCAGCAGGGATTTACTTGCGCGACTCATCGGCTTGCCTGGTTTCCTTCACTTCATTGAGCATGGCGCGCAGCTGTCGCCGCCAGTGCACGGCGGGCAACTGCAGGTCGCGCCAGGCGCTGCTCTTGTCCAGCACACTGTAGGCCGGGCGACGCGCGGCGGTGGGATACTCGGCGCTGGACACCGGTCGCACGGCGACGTCGTCGCGCACAAGGCCCAGGGCCCCGCCCTCCTCCAGGATGGCTACGGCAAAATCGTACCAGCTGCACACGCCGGCGTCGCTCCAGTGGTAGATGCCGTGCAGCTGCGGCCTGGCCGCTGCTGCCCAGCAGGCCGCGGCCAGGCCCCGGGCCCAGGTGGGCGTGCCGACCTGGTCGGCGACCACGGACAGTTCGTCGCGCTCGGCCATGAGCCGCAGCATCGTGTTGACGAAATTGTTGCCACCTGCGGCGTATACCCAGCCGGTGCGCAGTATGAAAGCCCGGGGCAGCGCGTGCAGCACCGCCTGCTCGCCGGCGAGCTTGCTGCGCCCGTACTCGCCCAGCGGCCCCGCAGCCGCCGCCGGCGCATACGGCGTCGAGGCATCGCCGGCAAAGACGAAGTCCGTCGACAGGTGCAGCAGTCGGGCGCCCGACCCGGCGCAACACGCGGCCAGTACACCGGCGCCCTCGGCGTTGGTACGCCAGGCGGCATCGCGGTCGGCTTCTGCGGCATCCACCGCGGTATAGGCCGCAGCGTTGATCACCACGTCCGGCTGCAGTTCCTCCAGTGCGGCGCGCACGGCCTGTGCGTCGGCGATGTCCAGCTGCGCCCGGCCGAGGCCGGTGCAGGCAACGGCGTCCGTGGCGGTGCGGCCCAGTTCCCCGCCGAGCTGCCCGTTTGCGCCAGTGACCAGTGCCTTCATTGCCTGCGATTTCTCTCGATCGGGTGTGGGGTCCGGGAGGCGGGTGCGAGCGTGAATTTTCCATCCCGGGAAAACAGGTCGCT
>JAWVYG010000717.1:0-2288 GCA_033722815.1 Halioglobus sp. | reverse complement strand
TCGCAAAAAGGCGAGATGGGAAACCGCATCTCGCCTTTTACGAATTCTTCTGTGGTTGAACACAGGGGTCCATTGCATCCCGGTGCGCTGAATCCGGGCGAATGTAATCTGGCGTTGCATTGTAGGGTAAGGGTTTAGCGGTGTCCAGACTACGCGACTAATGACGGCGTGTTCGCGGGTAATGAAGGGGATACCCTCTGCGAGACCGTGCGGCGACAGGACGTCGCCGCCCGAGCCTGCACATGGACGTGCGCTTTTTGGCGTGTCCATGCAATACTCATCGCCCATCTGATCGCAAATGGAAGAGCCAAAACCGTTTATGACGCGCGCATCTCGATCAGGGAACTTCGACCATGGCTAAACACGCTGGCTTTTTACTGATTGCATTTTGCATCTGCTTTCTCACCGCCTGCTCCGGCGACCCGCACCCCGCCGGCACTGTCGAAGGCACGGCACTGTCGCCGGAAGCGGTAGCGCAGCGCGATGCCGGGCGACGCGCGCCACTGCCCTCCTCCGCGCAAGGCGGCGACAAGCAGATACTGTTCGGCGACCTGCACGTGCACAGCACCTACTCCGTGGATGCCTTCACGCTGGAGCTGCCCATGATGGGCCTGCAGGGCATGCACACCATCGCCGACTCCTGCGACTTCGCGCGCTACTGCGCCAGGCTCGACTTCTTCAGCTACAACGACCACGCGGAGGGGCTGACGCCCAAATTCTGGCGCGACACGCGCGACACGGTGCGCGCGTGCAATGCGAGCTCGGCCAGCGTCAATCCCGACCTGGTCGCCTTTGCGGGCTGGGAGTGGACGCAGATGCGCACCGATGCCAACGCCCACTTCGGCCACAAGAACGTGATCTTCCCCGGCACGGCGGACGAGCAGTTGCCGGTACGACCGATCAGCGCGCGCGCAGCGCCCGACGACCTGGGTGTGTTCGCCATGTCGCGGCGCAGTGGCGGCGGGCGCTACGTGGATCCCCTGAACTGGAAGGCCTATGCCAACCTGATACGGCTGCTGGATGACATCGCGGCCGTGCCGGGATGCCCCGAGGACGTACACACGCAGGAGCTGCCGCCGGATTGTCACGAAAACGCCGCCTCCCCCGTTGTGCTGTATCGCAAGCTCGACGAGTGGGGTTTCGACCACATGGTCATACCCCACGGCAACACCTGGGGGGCGTACACGCCCCCCACCGCCTCGTGGGACAAGGCGCTCGCGCGGCGCGACCACACCGACGCGCGGGAACCGCTACTGGAAATCATGTCGGGCCACGGCAACAGTGAGGAGTACCGTCCTTTCCGCTCGGCCACCGTGGAGGCCGACGGCAGCCTGAGCTGCCCCGAACCCCAGGGCAACTACACGCCCTGCTGCTGGCAGGCGGGCGAGATCATGCGGACTCGCTGTGATGGCCTGGACGCTGCCGAGTGCGAGCGGCGCGTCGCACTGGCGCGCCAGTACACGGTCGAGGCGGGCAACGCCTACATGGGCGTCTTTCCAGACTCGAGCGCCAGCGACTGGCAGAATTGCGGCCAGTGCACGGATTGCTTCAAGCCGTCCTTCAACCAGGTATTCGCCGAGAGTTCACAGTACGCCATGGCGCTGACCAACTTCGACGAGACGGACGCACAGGGGCGGCCGCTGCGCTTTCGCTGGGGCTTCATTACTTCCACCGACGACCACACATCCCGGCCGGGCACCGGTTACAAGCAGTATGAAAGACGCAAGATGACACAGGCTTCGGGCGTGCGCTCCGATTTCTACGGCAGCATCATGCAGGGCCTGGTGGGCGAGGTGGAGGACCCGCAGATGCCCAAGCGCATCCGGACCGCAACCCCGATCCCGGATCTCGAGCGGATGAACAGCTTCCTCTACCCCGGCGGCATCATGGCGGTGCACGCCGACAGCCGCGACCGCATGGCGATCTGGGAGGCACTGAAACGCAAGGAAGTGTACGGCACCTCGGGCCCGCGCATGCTCCTGTGGTTCGACCTGCTGAACGGCCCCGCCGGCACTGCACCGATGGGATCGCAGGTCGCGATGGCCGAGGCGCCGCGCTTCGAGGTGCGCGCGGTGGGCGCGTGGAAACAGCAACCGGGCTGCCCCGCGGATGCAATGGCGGGGCTGGACGAAGACCGTCTCGAGTATCTCTGCGCCGGCGAGTGCTACAACCCGGGCGACGAGCGGGAAGTCATCGCCGCCGTGGAGGTGGTACGCATCCTCCCCCAGGCCTACCCGGGCGAGCCGGTGGAGGAACTGATCGAGGATCCGTGGCTGACCCTGGCGTGC
>JAWVYG010000716.1:0-2292 GCA_033722815.1 Halioglobus sp. | reverse complement strand
GGCAGGCCGTGCAGGGGCCCCCAGCTTTCACCCCGCGCCCGCGCATCGTCCGCCGCCCGCGCGCGCTGCCGCGCATGGTCGAAGTCCGTCGCCACCACAGCGTTGAGCGCACCATTGTGCTGCTCGTAGCGGGCGGCAAACCAGCCGAACAGTTCGAGCGCGCTGACATCGCCGGCGCGCAGTTGTGCCAGCAGTGCACCGGCGGTCATACCATCGAGTTCCACGATCGCATCCTTTGTCTTTGTCGGATTACCTGCGCACCATAACCGGGAAGGCCCGCGCCAACAACGCGGGCGCCGCGGCTGGTCTATACTTCGCCGACGACCGACACGGGGAAGCCCATGGAAATCCGTCCCGTTCACCCCGCCAGCTGCCACTGCGGCGCGGTACAGTTCGAGCTCGACCTGCCGCGGGGCCTGGAAGACCTGCGCCGCTGCAACTGCTCCATGTGCCGCAGGCGCGGCGCCATCGTGCTGTCGGTGCCGCTGGATGGTATCCGCTTCACGCGCGGCGCCGATATGCTGACCCTGTACCAGTTCAACACCATGACGGCGAAGCACTACTTCTGCTCGAGGTGCGGCATCTACACCCATCACCAGCGGCGCTCGAATCCCGAACAATTCGGCGTCAACGTCGCCTGCCTCGAGGGCGTCGATCCCTTTGCGCTGGGCGAGGTACCGGTAATGGACGGCGTCAATCACCCCTCGGATCGCTGACCCACCGCCACGAACCCAACCGGAGCACACAGACCATGCCCGTCAACGTGCACAACGCGATGGAAACCTTCCCGGTCCTGACACCTGCCATGGACCTGCACACGCTGCCCTGGACCGGGGGCATGGAGTTCTACGAGGGGCTTGAGAGTCGTTTCGGCGGCTTCGACAACCACGTACTGATCTCCTGCCACGAGTTCGACGCGGCCTGGTCCACCTGGGAATGCCATCCCAATGGTGACGAGTTGGTGATGCTGCTGGCCGGCACCGCCACCATGGTGCTGCAGGTCGCCGGCGAGCACCAGGGCGTCGAGCTGCGCGAGCCGGGCCAGTACATTGTCGTGCCGCGGGGCACGTGGCACACCGCGAGCGCCGCGCAAAAAGCGCGCATGCTGTTTGTCACGCCGGGCGAGGGAACGCAGAACCTCGAGCAACCGCCGCGGGACGACTGAACACACAAGCGAAAGGGATGCAGCCGGTCGCGCCGCAACGGGCGCGACACAGGGGACGGGTCACAGATGAAATACTACGAGGACTTCAAGGTGGGCGAGCGCTGCACGCTCAAGGGCAGCTATCACATCACCAGGGAGGAGATCATCGAGTTCGCCAGTCGCTGGGACCCGCAGCCGTTTCACATCGACGAACAGGCGGCGAGGGACTCCATCTTCGGCGGCATCGTCGCCTGCTCCAGCCACATCCTTACGGCCTCCATCGCGATCGCCACGACCAGTGAGCAGGAGGCGTCCGCGGCGGTGAGCAATCTCGGCTTCAAGGAAATTCGCATGCTGGCGCCGGTGCGGCCGGGTGATACCCTGATCAGCGTGGAGGAGATACTGGAGAAGCGCCTGTCAAAGCGCTACCCGGGCTGTGGCATCGTCACCTTCATCGACGATATCTACAACCAGCACGACGAGCGCGTGGCCACGTTCCAGACCTCCGCCCTCTTTCGCTGCCGCGGGGAAGACGCCTAGCGGTTGCGCGCCAGCTGTGCGGTGAGCTTCTCCTTCATCGGCAGCACCCACTGCTCCTTGAGCTGGGGTGACAGCAGGCCCGCATCCTCGAGGTCGTCACACAGGCACATCTGGTGCGCAAGGTCGAACATGTCGAACTGGCGGTAGATCTTCGCCTCGTCGTCGAGCGTTATGAAGGAGACGCCGGGGGTTTCATAGTGGGAACCGTCCGGGCGCTGCCCCGGGCCGCGGTTGAGCCAGTGGGTGATGAGGTTGTTGTCGCTGCCGGTGAAGACCCCCATGTAGGGAAAGGTCCAGCCCTCCCAGCCGACCTGCATATCGCGGCCGTAGTGGGTCGCCTTGATCTCGTCGATGCCATTGGCGGTCACTTCCATCACACCGGCGTACTGGCAGGTGTAGATGCAATCGACCGCGTAGATCTCGTCGACAAAGAAGGTCCATTCGTTCGTGCGCGACGCCTCCTCGTGCGCGGCGATCAGCTTGTCCGCGGTCGCCCGCAGCAACTCTTCACTCAGTTTTGTCATGGCAGATTCCTGTTCGCTCCCCGGGGATTTACAGATAGGCTTGCACGATTTCCTCGACGGCGCTGCGCACATTGCCGCGGCTAT
>JAWVYG010000715.1:0-2293 GCA_033722815.1 Halioglobus sp. | reverse complement strand
CGCCGCCGATGCCGACAGACACAGTGCGAGCAGCGCCAGGCGCGGTCGCCGCACTAGGGGCCCCGGCTCAGCGACTGGCGGGCGAACAGGCTGTCGTCCACCGGTGTCAGGTAGTCCACATCGGAAAACAGGAAGTGGGTGACGTGGCCCGTCTGGTGGTTCTCCACCCGCAGGTCGTGGCGCGTCCAGAAGCCGTCTACCTGGCGCACGTCGCTGGCGTTCAGTGTTTTCAGCGGTTCCCCGCGGACGTCGAAAAACTGTGCTTTGACGAGGATCCAGTTGGCGGTGTCGACCCCGAAGATGATGCGTGAATAGCCCAGTTCCTCGGCGATGGCGTCATCCCGGGGAATGGCCTCGAGTAACAACAGGCTGGCGCCGTCGCCTTCGTTGGCGGGTAACAGCTTGAAGTTGTAGTCGCGCGGCTCTAGTTTGCCGTCGAGCTTCATGTCTTCATAGGTGAAGTCGGTGCCGAGAAAGTAGCCGCCCCTGTCGGCGGTCGAGACGCGCCTGGCCTTGCGCAGTGCCGGCAGGTACAGCCACTGGTCGTCGTCCCGCTCCGCGTCGGCGTAGTTCCAGATCAGGAAGCCGGTGCCGCGGATGTTGGCGGGCTCCTCGAAGAACATCACGGTCTTGCGGTCGTCGCCTGCCTGCTTGCGGTAGCTGATGCTGGACTGCCGGCGCTCGCGGCCAGTGCGATCGGTCATGGTGATGGTCAGGCGGCGGGTGACCTGTTCCCCATCCGGCACGGCGTTGATGCGCGCTACCACGGCCTGTGCCGTCAGCTCTTGTGCTGCGCGGCCCTGGGTCGGGACAACGAGCAGTGCGAGGGTGACGGCCAGCGCAGCCAGGGCCAGGGCGGAAGGGCCGCTATCGAAAACAGGTTTTGTCGATCCAGGCTGCACGATGAAGTTCGGTTTCCCAACCTTAACAAGGGCCGGCAGGACGGTAATGCTGGCAATGAAGCTCGTGCTCACGGCCAGTACCACGATGCTGCCAAACTGGTTCAGTGACACGATTTTACTCGATATCAGCACTCCGAATCCGCAGGTAATTGCAAGAAAATTGAATAATAACGCCCGGCCGGTGGTGTGGAAGAACTCGGCGTAGACCAGATGGGTAGCGCCGCCGTGAAGTGCGTGCAGTTGTCGCAGCCTGTCCAGGGTGTGGATGGAGAAATCCACCCCGAGGCCGATGGCCACCGCCGCGAACATCGAGCTGCCAATCCCCAGGTTCATGCCCAGGGTGACCATGGAGGCGTAGACCAGCAGCACCGAGCCCCCGACGGGGACCAGTGCAAACAGGCCGGCCAGGGGCGAGCGGAACAGCAGGGCGGTAGTGGCCCATACCAGCAACAGGGCCAGCGCAAGGCCCGAGAAGTGGCTGCGCCCCAGGTCCTTGAACCAGTGATAGTTCAGGCTCACCCTGCCGCTGAGCGTTACCGCGAGGTCCTGTTGGGTAAAAGACGTGTCGATGTACGTTTGCAGCGCCTCCACCACCGGTTTGATGGACAGGTAGCTGCCGTGTTTGAGGCTGACCCTGACCAGTGCGTTGCGGTACTCGTAGTCGATCTCCTCCTCGAAATCCGTCGGGTCCGCGAGGGCGGAGTAGACGAACAGGTACTGGGCAACCGCCTCGGCCGTATCCGGCAGCGCCGCCACCTTCGCGGCATCCGGATCCAGTATGCCGTGCATCTGCTCCAGGTAGTCCACTATCGAGCTGGTGCCGCCGACATTGGGCAGCGACAGCGCATAGTGTTGCAGGGCGGCGATACTGCGCAGCGTGTCGGGGTCGAGCAGCCCGTCCCTGCGGGGGGACTCCACCACGATGTACAGTACGCTGGTGCCGTCCATGTGACGGTTGATCGCCTTGTCGGCCTGGTAGATCGCCTCGGCGGGGTGGAACAGGTCGATGCGATCCTCCTCGATCTGCAGTTTGCTGGCGGCCCACAGGCCATAAGCAGCCACCGCGACAGCCAGCGCCAACGTTACGCGCGCATGGCGCAGGCTGGCCTGTCCGATACCGTTGGCGATGCGGGAGAAAGCGTCGATACCGCTGTGCCGCGTGCCGCGCGGCTGTGGCCGGGTGAGCACCAGCGCCGCCGGCAGGAACAGCATGGAAAAAAGCCAGGCGATGAACACGCCCAGCGTCGCGAACAGTCCGAAGTATTTGAAGGGAGGCATGATCGCGGCGAGGTACAGCCCCATGAAGCCGCACATGGTGGTAACGGTGGTCAACGTGATCGGTCGCCACATGTTGGCCATCGTCTCCCTGACCACGCTTTCCACGGCCGCCT
>JAWVYG010000714.1:0-2298 GCA_033722815.1 Halioglobus sp. | reverse complement strand
CACTTTCGCGAGGACTTCAACGACCTGAAGCAGTCCCTCAAGAACGCCTACGCGCCGCTGGACCCCGACGCCGACACCCGCTTCCTGCACAGCCGCGAGGAGGCCGGCCTGTCGACGGAATTTTCCGAGGCGCTGGAGCGCGTGCTGCAGCGGGCCAATTACGACAAGGTCACCGACAAGGGGCTGCAGAAAGCGCTGCGTACCTCGTCGTTGTTCCAGGTGCGACTGTTCGTCAACCTGAAGGACTACGAGGAGGTACTGCTGTACACCCGCGGCGCGAGCCGGCGCAGCGAGACGCTGAGTGAGTTCTTCGGCCTGTGGAAGCGCAAGGTGCGCTTTACCAATTTCGAACGCGTGGTGCTGTACCTGCGCATTCGGCCGGATATGGATTCCGAGGGCGTGCTGATGCATTGCCCGCCGGGTCGCACCATGATCAAGCTGTTCCAGAACGTGCCCGAGGCCGATCTCGAGATGCTGTTTCCCAACATCCGTGTCGGCATGCGTTTCATCGACAAGCTGATGATCGGCGTACCCGCCGTGGTGAGCGGCGCGGTGGTGTTCAGTACGAAAATGGGCGCCACGCTGCTGTTGCTGGGCTCGCTGATCGGTTTCTGGCTGGGCATGTCGGTGGAACCGGTGGAGCTCGACAAGGCCGCGCTGCTGGCGCTGGCGGCGGGAATCGGCGCGCTGGGCGGCTACCTGTGGAAGCAGTACTCCAATTTCAGGAACCGCAAGCTGAAGTACACCCAGGCACTGACCGAGAACCTGTACTTCAAGCTGCTCGACAACAACGCCGGCGTGTTCCATCGCGTACTGGATGACGCGGAAGAGTCCGAGTGCAAGGAGAGCCTGCTGGCGCTGTATTTCCTGCTGCGCGCGCGCGAGCCGGTGACCAGCGCGGAGCTGGACCAGGCCATTGAGCGCTGGTTCGAGGAGCGCTGGCACTGCAGCATCGATTTCGAGATCGCCGATGCACTGGGCAAGCTCGAACGTCTCGGTATGGCCGCAGAGCAGGAAGGCCGCTGGCGGCCGCTGCGCGCCGCAGCGGCCGGGCCTGCCGCGGCCTGAACCCTGCGAATTTGACCGACGCGCACTGCGCTTCTAGTCTCAGTGTATGAAGATCAATACGCATTGGCTGCTGCTGTGTGGCCTGTTACCGCTGGTCGTTGCCTGTTCCGACGGCGACGACCGGCTCGGCCCACCCCTGGTTCCCGCGCCGCCGCTGGACTGCGATCCGCTGACCCCGTCGTACTGCGGTTTCCCCTATCCCAACAACTACTGGACGGCGGCGGACCCGGGCACCGTCACGGGCCTGCGCCTGGCGCTGCCGCAGGTGATCATGCCGCGCACGGTTACCGACCTGCAGTCCAGTCCCGACGCCTTCAACGAGATGGACGGGTTTTCCGCCGGCATAGCGGCGATGACCCATATGCCCGGGGCGACGGTCGCCGGGCTCGCCAGCCCCGCCATGATCGAGGCCTCGCTGTCGATGTCCTCACCGACGGTCATCCTGAATGCAGAGACCGGCGAACGCCTTGCACACTGGGCCGAGCTGGACGAATACGTGGTGCAGTCGCGCCTGCGCCAGATAGACGGCGAGGATGCGCCCGGTTTCGACGTGACCCGGGACATCGACGAGCTGCGCGCCGAGCAGGCCCTGATGCTGCGCCCCGCGGTGCGGCCCGAGGACGCCACGCGCTACATCGTCGCCATCCGCAACGTGCTCGATGAGCAGGGCAATCCCCTGCCGCCGTCCGGCGGATTCCGCGCGCTGCGCGACGGCGAGAACTCCGGCAGCGCGATCATCGAGTCGCGCAGGCCGCACTTCGAGGAGCTGTTCGCGACGCTCGAGGCCGCCGGCATTGCGCGAGATGATTTGCAGCTGGCCTGGGACTTCACCACGGCGAGCCGCGAGAACAATACGCGCGCCATGCTGCACATGCGCGACGAGGCGCTGGCCAACTATGCCGACGGCGTGCCCTACAGCATCGAGTTGGGCTTGGGCGACCCACCCGATGGCGTTGCCTGCCGCCTGGAGGTGAGCTTCGACGTCCCGCTGTACATGACCAAGGGCCAGAGCGGCGGCCTGCTCAACCTGGGCGAGGACGGCCTGCCGGAGCAAAACGGCAGCTTTACCTATGCCGCTGCGCTCATCGTGCCGATGAGCGCGCAGACGGAGGCGGCGCCGCTGGTCGCCTTCGGCCATGGGCAGTTGGGCCGCAAGGAGCAGGTCCTCGGTACCCAGGCGCTGTCGGCATCCGAGAACCTCGCCCTGTTCGGGCTGGACTGGAAGGGCTT
>JAWVYG010000713.1:0-2302 GCA_033722815.1 Halioglobus sp. | reverse complement strand
CCGCGGTGATCCTGGCCGACCGGCGGGGCGTAATCCCTTTCAGGTAACAGGGGATTACATCTATGTTGGGTATTCACATGGCTGCGCGCGCCAGACGTGATCGTGGCGATCAAGTTGGGGGTCGTTCAGCGTTCGGTGTTGGCGACGCAGCACGCGGTGGACGCGCCCTGCGACAATCACTGGCCTTTGCGGCGGTGCTCGCCGCCTGCCTTATGGCAGGTGAGACAATGGCGCAGGAGCCACGGTTCAACCTCGAGGTCGAGGCCGGCGCGGTGTGGCAGGAGCGCAACAAGGTGCAGATTCCCAACGACGACGAGGGCGACAGGTTCGCGCTGACGGATATCGCCGGTTCGGGGCCGTGGGCTTCCGCACGCATCAACGCCCACTGGGATCTCGGCGGGCCCCACGGCCTGCGCGTCGTACTGGCGCCGCTGTCATACAGCGAGCGCGGCCGCCTGCGTCGGGCCGTGCGCTTCGAGGGTGAGATCTTCGCGGCGGACACGGCCCTGCGCGGCAAGTACCGTTTCAACTCCTGGCGCGCGGGCTATCGCTATCGCTACTACGACGAACGCGGCTGGCAGCTGTGGGTTGGCGCCACGGCCAAGGTGCGCGACGCACAGATCGAACTGGTACAGGGGCAGATCCGCGCCAGCGATGACAATATCGGCCTCGTGCCACTACTGCACCTGGCCGGCGACTACCGCTTCGACGACCGCTGGTCATTCCGGTTCGACTTCGACGGCCTGGCCGGCGGCCCCGGCAGGGCCTTCGACGTCAGCGTGAAGCTGGGCTACCGGCTCAGCGACAGGTGGCGCCTCAGCGCCGGCTACCGCACCCTCGAGGGTGGCGCCGATACCGACGACGTCTACAACTTCGCCTGGTTCAACACGGCGTTGGTCGCGGCAGAGTATCGCTACTAGGTTTTACGCCAGTCTTCCGCGCCCGGGCCGGTCAGGATGCTCTGCATGACGCGTTCGGCGTTGGCCGCGACGGTCAGGGCGGGGTTCACGGTGGCGGCGCTACCCGGCAGCAGCGGTCGAAGTTCGTCGTGGTGGGAAAGGTATCCGGCCCCGGCAGCGTCCACTGCTGGCCGCGTTCCAGTACGGTCGCGGCAATGCCGGCCTGGCCCAGCCGCAGCGCGGCGACCCACCCGGCAAAGCCGGAGCCGATGACGCTCCCGTTGCCGCCGTTGCCGGAAGCGTCGCCGCAGTCCCAGCCCAACAATGAACTGGCTGGCAGTAGCGAGGGGCCCTGCATCAACTTACGTCGTGAAAGACTCATTAATGTCGGTCAAACCCAGTGATGTGGTCTAACATGAAATCGCCATCGGCACTCGGAAGGCAGCCTGCTGCCGCCGCGCCGCGCCGACCGGTCAGTAGTCTCGACGGCGTTGACCAGAACACGTTTGATGCGCTCGGTGCATTGTCCACAGTTCAGCGCGAAATATGCGTAAAGGGTATCTTTCAAACACCGGGCTTCACCTGTAACGTTGGTTGCGGTAAACGCGGGGGAGTGGGCCGATAGCGATGCGGGAAGTAAGCACGATAAGCCTGATCGGTATGCCCGGTGTCGGCAAGAGTACGGTAGGCGTCGTGCTGGCCAAGTATGCGGGCCTTGGATTTGCCGACAGCGACCTGGAAATCCAGTCCCGCGAGGGAGCTACCTTGCAGGCCATCCTCGACAGCCGCGGCTTCATGGCGCTGCGCGCCATCGAGGAGGAGGTTTTGATGGCGCTGGAACTCGAGGGCCGGGTGATCGCTACCGGCGGCAGTGCCGTCTACAGTGCTGCGGTGATGCATCGCCTGGCGGCCGCCGGCCCGGTGGTGTATCTGCAGGCTGACGAAGCCCTCCTGAAGCGGCGGGTTGTCGCCGGCGGCCCCCGGGGTATCGCCAGTTCGCCAGCGGACAGTTTCGCCACGATCTTCGCCGAGCGCACCCCGCTGTACGAGCGGTACAGCGACTTCAGCGTTGGCGCTGCGGGCGTAACTGCAGAAGAAATTGCGGCTCGAATCCTGCAAGAGGTCGGATCCTGATACGGTCTTACAGGGCCGGTTGGTGGCGCCTGGCGCCAGCGCGCCGCGCGATCGCGTGCCATTAGCCTGTGCCTATCGCCGCCATTGGCGCAAATAACTACCCAACCAATGGGGTTTTTGCTACTTTGGCGCGCACCAAAGCGGGGCGTGCCTGCCGCCGTGCTCGAGCACGCGGTCCGGTAATCCCCTCACTAAAGAGAAAAGTGGAGGCAATCGATGAACAAGCGTAGGACACTACTTTCCATGGCATGCGCCGTGGCGATATCCAT
>JAWVYG010000712.1:0-2308 GCA_033722815.1 Halioglobus sp. | reverse complement strand
GGTGGTTCCCGCCTGCTTTTCGAGCTTGCGGGTTTCCGGCCGCACGAAGTGGTCGGTGCCCACGCTGTAGTGCTCGCGCACCATGCCCAGGCCGAGGCTGTCGGCACTCGCGCTATGCGCCTTGACCAGTCGTGCCGCCTCGCCGGCATCGCCGTCCGTGCCGATGCGCGTCAGCTGGAAACTTTCGCCGAGGAAACGGGTTTTGAAGCTGTAGTCCAGACTCGCCGGACCCAGGCTGACGCTCACTACCTTTTTCATACGGCTGACCTGGCTGTTGTCGATTGTCTAAAAGTAGGCCGAATTCACCCTTCCTGCCTTGATGAAGCGCAATACATCGGATGCGCAGCGTGCCGGATGGACGGACCCGCCGCGCAGCGAGCGGCGCGGCCCTCGGCGGGGCCGGTTGCCGGCGATGTCCGCCCGGGCCTTTGTCAAGCACTGCGCGCGCCACGCCCGCAACGCCTCACCGGGTGCCCGCAATCACTTCTCGGGGCGGCGACAGGCGTCCCGGGGCCTGCAGCGGATCAAAAGAAGCCCAGCGGATTGATGTCGTAGCTGACGAGCATGTTCTTCGTCTGCTGGTAGTGTTCCAGGGCGACCTTGTGGGTCTCCCGGCCGATGCCCGACTTCTTGTAGCCGCCGAAGGCCGCGTGGGCCGGGTAGGCGTGGTAGCAGTTCATCCACACCCGGCCCGCCTTGATGCCCCGCCCCATGCGGAAGGCGCGGTTGGTGTCGCGCGTCCACACACCCGCGCCGAGGCCGTACTCCGTGGCGTTGGCAATGGCCAGCGCCTCCTCCTCGTCCTTGAAGGTCGTCACCCCGAGGGTGGGCCCGAATATCTCCTCCTGGAACACGCGCATGTCGTTGGTGCCCTGCAACAACGTGGGCTCCACGTAGTAGCCGCCGGCGATGTCGCTGCCTACCGTCGCCTTGTTACCGCCCATGAGGAAATTGGCGCCGTCGGCGCGCGCAACCTCCATGTAGCTCATGACCTTGTCGAACTGCTCGCGGGAGGCCTGGGCGCCGACCATGGTGTCGGTATCGAAGGGATTGCCCTGCTTGATATTGCCGGCGCGCTCCAGCACCCGCTCGATGAAGTCGCCGTAGATGCTCTCCTGGACCAGCGCGCGCGACGGGCAGGTGCACACCTCGCCCTGGTTGAAGAATCCCAGCAGCACGCCCTCCACGCACTTGCTGACGAATTCGTCCTCCTGCGCCATGACGTCCTCGAAGTAGATGTTGGGCGACTTGCCGCCCAGCTCCACGGTGGAGGGAATCAGCGTCTTCGCCGCGTTGGCCAGTATCGTGTGACCGACCGCGGTAGAGCCGGTGAAGGCGATCTTGGCGATGCGGTCCGAGGTGGCCAGGGCCTGGCCGATCTCCTCGCCGTACCCGTTGAGGACATTCACCACGCCGGCGGGCACCAGGTCGTCGATCAGCTCCATCAGCACCAGTATGGACAC
The DNA here is from genome assembly GCA_033722815.1 of Halioglobus sp. Lineage (GTDB taxonomy): Bacteria > Pseudomonadota > Gammaproteobacteria > Pseudomonadales > Halieaceae > Marimicrobium. The sequence continues at coordinate 845 of JAWVYG010000712.1, read as the reverse complement.
CGGTGTCTGCTCGGCGGGTTTCAGCACCACGCAGTTGCCCGCCGCCAGCGCGGGCGCCAGTTTCCAGCCGGCCATCAGCAGCGGGAAATTCCAGGGAATGATCTGCCCCACCACGCCCAGCGGCTCGTGGAAGTGGTAACTCACCGTGGTCGGGTCGATCTCCGCGGTGCTGCCCTCCTGGGCACGCACGCAGCCGGCAAAGTAGCGGAAGTGATCCACCAGCAGGGGGATATCGGCGTTCAGCGTCTCGCGGATGCCCTTGCCGTTCTCCCAGGTCTCCACCCAGGCCAGTGTCTCGAGATTCTCCTCGATGCGATCGGCGATCCGCAACAGGATGTTGGAGCGCTCCGCCACGGGCGTCTTGCCCCAGGCATCGGCCGCGCCATGCGCGGCGTCCAGCGCCACCTTCAGGTCGGCGGGCGTCGAGCGCGCCACCTCGCACCAGGCCTCGCCGGTCACCGGCGATACGTTGTCGAAGTACTCGCCCTCCAGCGGGGCGACCCACTCGCCGCCGATATAGTTGTGGTAGCGGGTCTGGAACGTGAACAGGGCGTCGTCGGAACCGGGCATGGCGTACTGCATGGGAACAACCTCTCGTGGGAACGGATGGGGCGGGGCCGGGCCCCTTTCAATGCACAACGCATCAAAGTTTAGTCGGCTTTTGCTAAAAGGGGGCGTGCGGGCCGCTTCTTTTGCGCGCGGGCATCAACCGTAGCGGTTCTCACTGAACACGTGCTGGATTTCCTCGACGTCGGGCATGTTGTTCACCAGGGCATCCACACAATCGCGGTCGAGGGTCTCCCCCGCCAGCTGCTGCAGCATCGCGATCGCGCGCTCATTGCTCC
>JAWVYG010000711.1:0-2314 GCA_033722815.1 Halioglobus sp. | reverse complement strand
GTTCGGCAACGTCTACGACCCCATCGGCGAACCCGCGCGCCGCGCCTACTCGCTGTATCCCTGGGCCGTCGAGCAGGGTCGCGGTAGCGAGCTGATCTCCGCGTTTCTGCGCTGCGCGTTCGCCCAGGGCATCAACACCAACAACGACCGGGGCCTGAAGAAAGTGGTGCAGGCCGCCGGTCTCGACTGGGAGGAAGCGCGCGCCCGGCTGGGGCAGCCCGGCTGGGAGGACCTGCTGGAGGAAAACCGCCTGAGCATGTACGAACTGGGCCTGTGGGGTGTGCCCAGCTTCCGCCTGCTCAATGCGCAGGGCGATACCGTGCTCGCGCTATGGGGACAGGACCGGCTGTGGCTGTTTGCGCGGGAGATCCAGCGCCAGCTCGCCGCGCGGCAATAAGCCCGGCAGGGAAGACCATCCTCCGATCCAAACGATGAAATTCAGGAGAACGTCGTGCAAGTGAAAAACGCTGTTATTCCCAATGACGAGCAGATCAAGGGTTTCCTGGAACCCGGCGCCGAGGGGCCGATCTACATGGTGAACCTGTTGAGGTTCAAGCCGCACGCCGATTACGAGGACGGCCGCGAAACCGACCAGACCGGCCGTGAGGCCTACCAGCTGTACGCGATCGAGGTCGCCCGCCTGATCACCGAATTCGGCGGGCAGATCGCTTTCGCCGCCAACGTGCAGCGCCTGATGCTGGGCGAGGTGGAGGAGCTGTGGGACGAGGTGGCGATTGCCATGTACCCGTCGCGCCAGGCGATGCTGGAGATGATGCAGTCGCCCGCCTATGCGGAGATTGCCGTGCATCGCAGTGCCGGCCTCGCGGGCCAGCTCAATATCGAGACCACGGACGCGCTGGGCAGCATTCTGCAACCAGGCCAATAAGCAGCCGCCAGGCAAGGCAACGCCGCCGGTCCACAGCAGAACGTCAGCCGGCGCCTTCACATGACCAGATTCCGGAGTAAAGCCGTTTATGTCCACCGAACTATTTGACCTGACAGGGAAGATCGCCCTGGTTACCGGCGCCAGCCGCGGCATCGGCGAAGCCATCGCCCACCTGCTGGCGGAACAGGGCGCCCATGTCATCGTGTCCAGCCGCAAGCTGGAGGGCTGCCAGGCGGTGGCCGATGCCATCGCGGGCAACGGCGGCAGCGCCGAGGCGCTGGCCTGCCACGTGGGCAACATGGACGACATCGCCAACACGTTCGCCCATATCCGCGACGCCCACGGCAGGCTCGACATCCTGATCAACAATGCCGCCACCAACCCCTACTTCGGCCACATCCTGGATACCGACCTGGCCGCCTACAACAAGACCGTCGAGGTGAACCTGCGCGGCTACTTCTTCATGTCGGTCGAGGGCGGGCGCATGATGCGCGAGCAGGGCGGCGGCGCGATCGTCAACACCGCATCGGTGAACGCCCTGCGACCCGCGCCGATGCAGGGCGTCTACTCCATCACCAAGGCCGCGGTGGTGAACATGACCAAGGCGTTCGCCAGGGAGTGCGCGCCGGACGGTATCCGCGTCAACGCGCTGCTGCCGGGCCTGACAAAAACGAAATTCGCCGACGCGCTGTTCACCAACGACGCGATCTACGAGGCGGCGATGACGCAGATTCCCATGGGCCGCCATGCCGAGCCGCGGGAGATGGCGGGCACGGTGCTGTACCTGGTGTCGGACGCTGCGAGTTTCACCACCGGAGAGTGCATCGTCGTCGACGGCGGCATGACCCTGTAACGAGTTGCCCGGAGAGAACCATGGCGATCGGATTACTGGCGACCATCACGGTGCAGGATGGCAAGAACGACGAATTCGAGGCGGTGTTTACCGAACTGATGGCGCAGGTGCGTGCGAACGAACCCGGCAACAATTTTTACGCCCTGCACCGCAGCGGCAGCGACCCGCAGGTGTACAAGGTGATGGAGCAGTACGATTCCCCCGAGGCGCTGGACAGCCACAGCAAGTCCGACCACTTCCGCGCCGCCAACAAGCAACTTGCCGCGATGGTTGCCGGGCCGCCGGATATCGAGATTCTGGAAGCTGTTGGCTGACAGCGTGACTCCTGGCCTGACGGCGCCGGCATGCCGGCGCTCGGAAGGCAAAGATACTCGCCCCGGCATACCGACGCCGTCAGGCCATTTGACAGCATTTCAGTCTACGGGGAATTCTGCAGGACCTCTCCACTGGGCACGGCCCGGCAGCGCGCGGACGCTTCGCTCCACGCCAGGTGGCCCTACGGGCTGCCCTCCGTCACTCACGAGCCCCTGCGGGTCTCGTTCCCTCCCTCGGCACCCGGCGCAGTTCCGCGAAGC
>JAWVYG010000710.1:0-2326 GCA_033722815.1 Halioglobus sp. | reverse complement strand
GTCGATGACCGGGTAGTCGATACTGCGGAAGTCGTGGAACAGGTCGCAAACGTCAGTCATGGCAGAACGTACTCGCACTCCTTTATCCTGGTAGCGACTGCCCGGGAAGCAGGCAGCTGCTACGCGCACTGGCGCAACTTTCATCCCGGGCACTGGGAAAGACGGCACCAACTACTATAGTGTAGTTATAGTCCACCCGGCTGCTCACGACCATAAGGTTACAGCGAGGTACAGGCATACCAATGCGCAGCGCAATTTCGGCGGATTCCCACATCTGCGAGACCCAGGAGTGTTTCGCGCGCATCGATCCCGCCTTCGAAAAGCGCAGGCCGCGCGCCGTCTACGATGAAAAGCGCGGCGCCCTGCTGGAGATCGAGGACCTTGGGGTCAAGGTGCCCATGGGCATCGTCTGCACTGCCGGGCGCCCGCCGGAGGATTTCGCGCGGCCGGTGGACTGGGACGAACTGCACCCCGCGGGTTACCAGCCCGTGGACCGCATCGCGATACAGGACGAGGAAGGCATCGCCGCCGAGGTCCTGTACCCCAGCCTCGGCATGGTGTTGTGCAACCACCCGGATACGGACTACAAGAAGGCCTGCTTCGACGCCTACAACCTGTGGCTGGCGGACTTCTGCGCCCACGATCCTGCGCGGCTGCTCGGCGTTCCGCTGCTGTCGATGCGCACACCCGAAGAAGCCGTGATGGAACTGCGCACGGCGGCGGAGATGGGTTTTCGCGGCGTCATGCTGCCCGGCAATCCGCCGGTAGAGGACTACGACCAGCGCTGCTACGACCCGTTCTGGTCGCTGTGCGTCGAACTCGGCCTGCCGGTCAGTTTTCACATACTGACCACCCGCGACGGCATCATGGAGCGCGTGCGCGGCTCGCGCCTGGTGCACCAGATCGTCACAGTGCGCGGGCTGCAGAATATCGTCATGATGATGATCCTCGGCGGGGTGTTCGATCGCCACCCCGACCTGCAGGTGGTGTGTGTGGAGTCCGACGCGGGCTGGGTACCGCACTTCAAGTTCCGCATGGACCACGCCTACGAACGGCACCGCTTTCACCTGCGCGCGGAGACGCTGCAAAAGAAGCCCAGCAGCTATTTCGACAACAACATCCACGTCACCTTCCAGGACGACTACAGTGTGAAGCAGGTGAAGAGCGGCCTCAACCTCGAGCGAGTGATGTGGGCCTCCGACTTCCCCCACAGCGACGGCACCTACCCCCACTCCCGCGCTGTCATGGCGCACGTCACCGCCGGGATGAGCGACGCCGAGCGCGCAGGCGTGTTATACGGCAACGCGGCGAAACTGTACGGCATCGAACCGTGAGCCGCTCGCCGCTGCACGACGTCGCCATCGTCGGCGCCTATAACACGGAACAGGCGAAGAAGCTGGAGCGCGACGAGATCGATGTGCTGCTGGAGGCGGTACAGGGGGCGCTGGATTCCGCCGGGATGGGCGTCGCCGAGGTCGACGGTTTCAATGTCACCTCGACGACACGCCGTTTCCACTCGCGCGGGGCCGTCATGCTGTTCGGCGCGCGGCCCAGCTGGACGGGCAGTGACATCGGCATCCCCGCGGTGATCGAGGCCGCGCTGGCGATCAGCGCGGGCCTGTGCACAACGGCGGTCATCGCCAGCGCGCAGACCACGGCGCACCGCGACAGGAAGAAGACCGCGCCGTGGACGCGTCCGTCGAACGAGTTCGTGGAGTGCTGGGGCCTGTTCACCCCCGCGGAGTTTGCGCTCATGGCGCGGCGCCACATGCACCTGTACGGTACCCGCGAGGAGCACTTCGCGGAGGTCGCCTCGATCATACGCAACAACGGCGCGCGCCACCCCGACGCCTGCCACCACGGCCGTTTCGTCACACCGGCAGACGTGCTCGAGTCGCGCATGGTCGCCGACCCCTTCCGGCTGCTGGACTGCGCCATGACCTCCGAGGGCGGCGCGGCGCTGGTGCTCACCTCCGCCGCGCGCGCGGCGGACCTCGACGTTCAGCCGATATGGCTGCTCGGCGGCGGCACCGACAAGCAGGGCATGGCCTACGTGGCGCCGCCGGTGTGGGACAAGTACGGCCAGGTCGGTGCGCGCGCGGCGCGGCAGACCTTCGAGCAGGCCGGCCTGACGCCGCAGGACGTGGACGTGCTGGAGATCTACGACCCCTTCTCCTTCGAGATCATCCGCCAGCTGGAGGTGTTCGGCTTCTGCGGCCCGGGCGATGGGGGCGACTTCGTGATGGACGGGCACGTGCGCATGGACGGACGCCACCCGATGGTCACCAACGGTGGCGTCATGTCGTTCAGTCACGCGGGCCTGGTG
>JAWVYG010000709.1:0-2330 GCA_033722815.1 Halioglobus sp. | reverse complement strand
TAGATCGAGATCTCCTCGTCCTCCGGCAGCTCCTCGATGATCTGCACCTTGTAGTGCTCCCCAAGGTTGCGGAACATCTCGATCGCCTTCTCGCGGCTGGCCACCATCCGCTGCACCGGGATGTCCTGGGCCGCCAGTTCCTCCATGCGCTTCTCGATCTTCTCGAGATCCTCCGGCGTGAAGTTGTGGCCGGTGGCGAAGTCGTAGTAGAAGCCGTCCTCGATAACCGGGCCGATGGTGACCTGTACGCCGGGGAACAGTTCCTGCGTGGCCATGGCCAGCAGGTGCGCCGTGGAATGGCGGATGATCTCCAGCCCGGCATCGTCGCGGTCGGTAATAATGGCGAGGTTCGCGTCCTGCTCGAGCAGGTAGGAGGTATCCACCTCCCTGCCGTCCACCACGCCGCCCAGGGCGGCCCTGGCCAGGCCGGGGCCGATGTCGGCGGCGACCTCGTGGACAGAAACCGGCTTATCAAAACTGCGTTGGCTGCCGTCAGGCAGTGTGATTACTGGCATGAGCCTTCTCCATCAGTGGTGGCCCCTACCAAAGGCCACGTAAAGGTATCAGCGCATCGAGTTGCGAAGTATGAGATATACGTGCCGCGCTACGAATGCGACAACCCCGCCGCACAAGGTGCGCGCGCGACGAAATCGGATCGGCATAGTGCCTCATGGCGCGGGCAAAAGGAACCCCAAATTATTACGGCGCACGCGGCGCGCCGGTCGCTTGCGCAGCTGGATTCTTACGCCTTCGCCTTTGTCTTCGCTTTTGCCTTTGCCTTTGTCTTTGCCTTCGCCTTAGCATTTGTATTCGGCTTGCGCGTGCTCTTGCGGCGGGAAGACGCTGGCGCGCGTTTCTGCGGCCTGGCGGCGGAGCGCTGCGCCAGCCAGTCGACGGACTCGGCCCACACCGCGCTGACCGCCTTGCTGCCGATGATCACTCCCATGTGCCCGCCGGGTGCGATGCGGAACTCGCGGTCTTGCGACGCGATGACATCGACGATGCGCTCGGCGACCTCGGACGGCACCAGCTTGTCGCCCTCCCCCGCAAAGCCGAGGAAATTGCAGCGGATACGGTCCAGCTCCGCGACGGAATCCCCGAATTCCACCCTGCCGCCGGCCAGCTGGTTGCCGCCGACCACCTTGATCGCCATGTCCTTGAGCACGCCGCCCGGGTACAGCAGCATGTTGTTCAGGTAATCGGAGGTGGTGGAGTGGGATTCGACGAACTCCCGGTCGTACAGGTTCGCCATCAGGTCCCAGTAGGTGGTGACGCTGCTCAGCGGGTCCGTCAGCTTGAACACCAGCGTGGTGAGCCACGGCGGCGTGGACAGCAGCGCCGGGTCCAGCGTGTCCAGCAGCAGGTTGGAGTACTTGCCGGCCAGCTGTCCGGGCCCTTCCAGCGCCTGCGCGACGCTGGCGACCCCGGCGATCACGCCGCTGCCGCTCTCCAGGTCGATGGGGCTGGCGACCGTCACGATATTGCGCACCCGGCGGTCCTGCGTCTGGCCCTGGTAGAGCAGGCAGAACAGGCCGCCCATGCACCAGCCCATGAGCGAGACATCGCCGCAGCCCGCGTGCTCGCGCACCTTCTCCAGCGCCTCGCCCATCATGTCGCGGGAGTAGTCGGCCAATCCCAGGTGGCTGTGCTTCCTGGTCGGCTTGCCCCAGTCCACCAGGTAGACGCGGAAGCCACTGGCCACCATGTACCTGACCAGGCTGCGCTGGGGCATGAGGTCGAAGGTTTCGGTGGTCACGCCCAGCGGCGGTATCAGCACCAGCGGCACGGCGTGCTGCTTGCGCCTGATCGGCAGGGTGCTGCCATCCTGCAGCTCTATCTCGTCCTCGTCGGGCAGCTCGTAGTAGCGCACCGCCATCAGGTCGCTGTCGTGCACCAGTTCGAACCAGGTGCGGCCCGACTTGATCAGCGTGTCGCGCTTGAACAGCCAGTCCATGCTGTTTCCGGCCGCCTGCGCCATACGGCGGTTGACCTGCAGGCCGCGGGACAGCAGCAGCTTCGACAGGTCGTTCATGGCCGCCCCCCGGCGCGTTGCAGCGCGCCTTCCAGGTCCTCCACCGCCTTGCCGGTGTAGACCGCCAGGCGCTGCAGATGCGGCAGTGTATCCCTGGCGCCGGTGAACCCGATATTCAGGGTGCCGGCATAGCTGACGCAATCGATGCTCAGCGCGCTGTACTGCAACAACAGGTTCATCGGGTAGATCGCTTCCAGCCTGGCACCGCTGAAGTAACGCGCGGAATCGCTGCCCGGCGTATTGGACACGGTGAGATTGAACATCGGCGGCACCAGGCGGCCGAGGGTTGGCAGCTGGC
>JAWVYG010000708.1:0-2335 GCA_033722815.1 Halioglobus sp. | reverse complement strand
TGGTGTCCCGCGGTCGATGTTGCGAAACCCACTATACAAATGTATAGTCGAAAAGACTGAACAAATGTATAGCTGTAGATATGAATATCGTCGATGTAAGACCGGTCGCCTTGACAGCACCCTATGGGATGGAAGGCGCGCAGACGCGTGAGCGCAGTGCGGTGTTCGTTGAGGTAGAGACTGCTGACGGTTTGGTTGGATTGGGTGAAACCTATCTGGGCGTATATATGCCTGAGTTGGCTGTCGAGGCGATCCGCGCCTTCCGGCAGTACTTTTTCGGCCGTGATGCAACAAACATCAATCGACTATGGCGAGACGCCCAATGGATCACGAGCTATGTTGGCCGAACCGGCCCGACAGTCATGGTACTCGGGGCAATAGAGTGCGCTCTTTGGGATTTACGTGGTAAACGAGAAGGCTTGCCGGTCCATGTACTACTTGGTGGGGCGGTGCATGACCGGTTACCACTGTATGCCAGTGGCGGCGTACCTACCTTCAACACAGCCCAGTTGGTTAATCACGCCCGGGAAGCTGTTGAACTGGGATACAACGGATTCAAGATGCGTGCGAATCCTGTTGCTTATCAGCCAGAAGTGGAGGCAGAGCGAGCCATCGCAGTGCGCGAGGTACTGGGCCCTGACCGTATGCTTGCCATCGATGCTGTACAGAACTTCAACCTTCGGCCATGGACTGTAAAGCAGGCCTTGTCCCTGCTCGATGCTTTGGAACCGGCTGACCTGGCCTGGGCGGAGGAATTTCTTCCGCCGTTTGAGCCAACGCAGTACGTTGAGCTTCGGCGGCGCGCTCGAACGCATATATCTGGCGGCGAGGGCATCACTACATCAACAGCGTTCGCGCAGTGGATCAAGGCCGGAGCTTTCGATATTGCCCAACCAGACCCGACGATCATCGGTGGCATCGGTGAAGCACGAAGGGCTGCGGAGTTCGCTGCACTGCACGATGTTCCGGTAGCCATGCATGTATGGGGTAGCGGGCCAACCATGATGGCGAATTACCACCTGGGTTTTACGCTTCCAGGTTGTTTCACGCTGGAGCGACCGCTGATGAACAATCCGCTGGAAACTGAAACCCTGGTGGGGGAGCTGGAGATCGAAAGCGGGGAGTTGCTGCCACCCAGGGCGGTTGGCCTTGGGATTCAATTGACCGATGAAACAAAGCAGAAGTATCCCTATAAGGCTGGTAGCGCAAGTGCGTTCGGATAACGCAGGTCGGTCATGTCATTGCGTCCGGATGTATCCAGATAATCGCTCCATGCGAGCAAGTCGCAGATGGCTACCTTTAGTGATACTTCTTTTGGGGACGAGCTACGTTGTCTGGCGATGGCTCGAAGCCCTGGGTGGCCCAGAGCGGCTGGCACAACAGTTTGGCGTTATAGCACCTTTGTTCACAGTGCCGGCACATTTGCTATTGTCTGCCACACCGTTTCCCAGTGAAGCCATTGGAATTGCCAATGGGGCACTCTACGGGCTCTGGGCTGGGACACTCTTTGGTTGGGTAGCGTGGTGGGGTGGCTCGATCATTGAGTACGGCATCGCACGCCGTAGCACGGCGCCAGTCGCGGAGGCTCGTACACTCCGACTCCCCCGCTGGTTGCGGCGCGTACCTGCCTCCCACCCTTTGTTCCTTATCGTTGGTCGTTTTTTTCCGTTTGGCTATCACGCCGTCAACATCGCCGCAGGGATTAAGCAGGTATCCTTGCAGCGACACGCACTCTGCTCTGCGGTGTCAAACCTCGCCTATGCTTTTGCCATGTCGGCTGCAGGGGCAGGGATTCGATTGATATAGTGTTGTAAGAAGATGTGCGCGTGTGACAGCACAGGCGGGCACCCACTGCGAGAGGATTTACCATGCCTAAACCCCGTGAGTCACAGCCGGAAGCAGAACCGCGCGGCCGATCCCAGCTTATCGAGTCGGCCATCCGCATTGTCGCAACCCGTGGACGTAAGGGTGCAACTGTCAGGGCCATCGCGGAAGATGCATCTGTGACAGCGGGTCTGATAAAGCACCATTTTTCCTCGAAAGACCGACTCCTTGAGGAGGCGGACGAGACTGTGGCGAGCCGCTTTATTGACGCTATGACGCCTCCGGTTGCGAGTCTCTCGCCAGAAGAGACGATAGATGCCATCGCGGGGCATCTTTATGCCCTTATTGGCGTGGAGCCAGAACTGCGCATCTACGTGAGGCGCGGTCTCCTTGAAGCGACTCCCTCCGGAGCAACAATTTTCAACAAGCTGGTGGAGGTGACTGTGGAGCAGATTCACAACCACCTGCCCGGGCGAGCTCCGGCAGATGACAGTTTGTTGTGGACTGCTAC
>JAWVYG010000707.1:0-2337 GCA_033722815.1 Halioglobus sp. | reverse complement strand
CTGGTGGCCACATAGACCTGGGTGGCTGCGCCTTCCGCCAGGTTCTTCTTGATGACCGTCGCCACCCTGTTGTACAGAAAACCCACGAAGCCGGTGGCGTTGCGGCCAATGTTGGTCTCCACGAAACCGGGATGGACCGCGTTCGAGGTGGTCTCGGCCGGGTCGAGCATCTGTGACAGCTTGAGTGAGAACAGCGCGTTGGCCAGTTTCGAGCGGCCGTAGGCCAGGCCTGCGTCGTACACCCCCTCGCCGCGCAGGTTGTCGAAGTCGATACCGCCCTCGGGGGTGCTGCGGTAGCCCATCTGGCTGCCCACGTGGACGATACGACCTCTTTCGGCGGCCTGAACCAGTGGCAAAAGGTTCATGGTCAGCACGACGTGGCCGAGGTAGTTCACCACGAAGATCTTCTCGATGCCGTTGATAAGCTCGAAGTCGTTGAAGGAGCCGATACCGGCGTTGGCGATGAGCATGTCCAGCGGTTCGGCGAGATCGGCAACCGCGCGGGCACAGGCCACGCAGGAGTCGAAATCGGATAGCTCCAGCGCCACCGGCGTCGTCCTGCCATCGACGCTGGCGCAGGCGGTCTGCGCCTTTTCCAGTGTCCGCCCGGTACCGATCACGTGTGCGCCGCGCAGGGCCAGCACGCGCATGGTCTCGAAGCCGATGCCCGAGTTGCAGCCGGTGACCAGCGCGGTCTTGCCGGTCAGGTCCATGCCCTCGGTGACCTCCTCGGCGGTGGAACTCGCGCCGTAGGGGCCGACAGGCAGGCTGGTGTCGATCGCAACGGGGTCGTCGCCGCTGCAGCCCGCGATAGCCGTCACTGCCGCGCCGGCGGCAGAGGCCTGGAGGAATTGCCTGCGGTTGATGGTCATGTGCTGCCTCCCGGGTGTCCTGCGTGTGAAGTCTGCGCCCAGTATTTCAGGGCTGTGCGAGCAGCGCATCCAGCTCCAGGATCACCGCTTCCAGGTCGGGGTTGACCGTAATGCCTCGCATGCCGAAGGTGCGGGCGGCCTCGATATTGGCGTCGTAGTCGTCCAGGAAGACCGTCTGGCCCGGCTCGACGCCATCGAGCTCTGCCATGGCCAGCTCGAAGATTCTCGGATCGGGTTTGCGCACCCCGACGCTGCTCGAGTCGATCACGAAATCGAACAGCTCCTCTACCGGGATCAGGCCGCGCCAGCCGTCGCCGAACTCCGCGACGTTATTGGTGATGAGGCCGGTGGGATAGCCGTCTTCCTTGAGCCTGCGCACGCGTTCCACCAGCGGCTGCCGGCTGTCGGCGCCTGCGTTGCTGGCGGCCATCTTCGCGAAGAGGTCGAAAATATCCACTTCCAGGTCCCTGGCCCGACCCAGTTCCAGGATGAGTTCGCGGCTGTTCTCGAGGGTGATCTCGCCGCGTTCGAGCCGGTGCCACGGGTGGTCGCCGTCGTTTTCATAGGAACCGAAGACGATCTCGGTCACCAGTTCGGCGCCGATACCCAGTTCCTCGCCGTAGTCGTTGACCGCGTGGAACGGGGAGTCGGTAAATACCCCGCCGAAGTCAAACAGTATCGCCTCGATTGTGTCCGCCATCTCGTCTTTCTCCCGATTACAGGTCGCCGAAGCGGTACAGCAGGTCGACGCCGTAGGTGCGTGGAGGCGAGTAGATATAGGCTACCGTTCTCGCCACACCTACGGTGGGCACGCCGCCGCGCAGGTGATCGTCGATATCGGTCAGGTTCTTGCACCACGCGACGATGCTGGCGCGGCCCTTCGGCGACTCCCAGGTGAGACGGGCGTCGTAGAAGGTCTCCTCCGGGATCGTCACCTTGTCCTCCACGTAGAAACTGGGTCGGTCGAATCCGCCGTAGATTTCGTCCGAGTAGCGGATGACGAAATTGGGAATAAAGGTGCCCCAGCTGTCGGTGTTAATGAAATAGTCGGTGGACAGGAACGCGGTCCATTCCGGCGCCCGCGGCATGGGTTCGTCGGCGCGGCTGATCTGCAGCTGCTGGTCGACGGCGGGGTCGTCGATAAACCCGGCGGGCAGGTCGGATTCGATCAGCGACGATTCGGGCGCGCCTGACAGCCATTCCTTGAACTCGGCATTCATGTAGGCCACGCTGCCTGTGAAGCGCAGGTTGTCCGTGGGCAGCAGCGTGAACTCCGTTTCCACGCCGGAAATCTCCGCCTTGCCCGCGTTCTCGATCGCGGGCAGCGGCACACCGAAATTCGGGTCGGGGATGGTGGTCGTCAGCTGGATATCATCGTACTCCTGGTAGTAGATGGCGACGTTTGCGCGCAGCTTCCTGTCGAAGGCGTCGATCTTGAAGCCGAGCTCGAACATGTCGACGAACT
>JAWVYG010000706.1:0-2342 GCA_033722815.1 Halioglobus sp. | reverse complement strand
TCTCCGCCGGGCGTCGGGCGGGCGCGCGCTCTGTGCGCTTCGCGAGGCAGATACCCAGGCGGTTTTTTCTCACGTGGTTCGTTTCCTTGTCCCGCTCGCCGCGACCGGCTCCCCTATACTGTGGGCACCTGCCGGTGGTGGCGACGCAGTGTAGCACGCCCGCGCCGGCGCCCTGGCGCACGGATGGGAGAACAACGCATGTCACGCCGCTACGAGCAACCCATACCCTTCGGCTGGTTCGCGCTGGCCTACTCGGCGGAACTCGACACCGGAGGGGTGATGCCCCTCAAGTATTTCGACCGCGATCTCGTGCTGTTCCGCACGGCCGCCGGCGAGGCGAAAGTGCTGGACGCGTTCTGCCCGCACCTGGGCGCGCACCTCGGCCACGGCGGTGTGGTGGTCGGCGAACACATCGCCTGCCCCTTCCACGGCTGGCAGTTCGACGCCGACGGATTCTGCCGCGACGTGCCCTACGCCAGCAACATGCCGCCGCGCGTGACGGACCGCCAGGTCATCACCCCCTTCCCCGTGGTGGAGCGCAACCGCATGATCTGGGCCTGGTACCACCCGGACGGGCTGGCCCCGAGCTTCGAGGTGGAGGAGATCCCGGAGTTCGCCTCGGACGATTACACCGATATCGATACCTACGACTGGCAGATCGACACCATCATCCAGGAGGCGGGGGAAAACGGCGCCGACGTGGCGCACTTCATGTACGTGCACTCGGCGCAGGAGATGCCCGAGGGCGACGTCTCCATGGACGGCGTGAAGCGGCTGACGAAAATCCGCAACAAGGTGCCGCGCATCAACGACAGCGGCGACCTGGCCGAGTCCGGGGAGGACTGGGAGTATATCCACGTGGACTCCACCAACGTCGGGCCGGGCCAGACGATCCAGCGCATCTCGCGCGCCTTCGAGGTCGTCATGCTCGGCACCATCACGCCGATCGACGACCAGAGCATCCACCTGCGCTTCGCCTTCACCATGCCGAAGTCACAGACCGACATGAACCAGGTGCTGGCGGAGGCGACCCGCGACAACGTGGTGGGCGGCGTAGAGCAGGATATCCCGATCTGGAACAACAAGCGCTACATCGACGACCCGATCCTGTGCGACGGCGACGGCCCGATCGCCAAGTATCGGAAGTGGTTCAGCCAGTTCTACGCGGCTTAGAACTAGAGCATCGCCGACTGTGCGCTGGGCCGCTGCTTGAAGCGCGCGTACCACGCGCACAGGTTGGGATAGTTGTCGTCCAGGCCGACGCCGAAGAATTCGCCGAAGTGCAGCCCGGCAAAGAGTGTGCAATCGGCTATAGTGACCCGCTCGCCCATGACGAAGGGGCCATCGCCCACCGCGACCTCCAGGCGCGCCAGCGCGGTGTGCATGCGCTCGGTTTCCAACTCTGCCACGGCAGGGTTCGGGGGCAGCCCCAGCGGCGAATTGGTAGCGTGCACGATGCGCCCGACGGTATTGAGCACGCCCTGCTCCACCCGGCGCTCAGCGCAGCGGGTCTGCGCCCGCTCCTGCGGTGTGGTCCCGACCATCGGCGGCTGCGGATACAACTCCTCCAGGTACTCGATGATGGGCAGGCTCTCGGTCAGGTACTGCCCGTCGTCCAATTCCAGCACCGGCAGCGCACCGGCGGGATTGCGGGCCAGGTGCTCCGGGCTGTTCTGCTGGCCCTCGCGCAGGTCGACAAGCTGTTCCTCCAGGCCGATGCCCTTCTCCCGCAGGTAGACGATCACCCGCGTGGGATTGGGTGCTATAGGAAAGTAGTAGAGTTTCATAGGGCGTTTCTCCGCCGTTCGCAGGCGGCAAAGTATCGGCGGGCACAGTGCGCCGGTCAATAACCGCCTTGTCCGCGACACGAACTGCGCCAGGCCACGCGCCCTACGCAGCCAACGGTACAACTGCATCACCGCGTCGACAGAGGCTTCCGGGACAGCAACTACGCGGGCACGCTGCCACTGTGGGACGTCCTGTTCGGCACATTCAATCGCCCTGGGAGCTACAGCGGCGACAGGGCGCCGGCACCGATGGGGATGCAGGACCGCGACCTCTCCGACCGGCTGCTGCGGCAGTTCCACCTGCCGCTGGTCTGGCAGTATCTGCCGCCGCAATCGGATGGGTCGGCCGCCACAACTGGCGACGCATTGCGATAGATAAAACACCGCCCATACGGTAGTCTTCCCTAACTGCGGTACCAAAGCTGTTTATCTGCCTTGAAGAACCCGATCCGGACATCGCTGCCCCACAACCGCCTGCTGCTGTTACTGGCGGTGGTGGCGCTGCTTGCCGTACAGGGCGTGGAGGCGCTGCACAGCCACGACGCGCCCAACCAG
>JAWVYG010000705.1:0-2352 GCA_033722815.1 Halioglobus sp. | reverse complement strand
GATACGGTGAACGCCATCCGCCAGTGCAATGCCCTTGCGGGGGACAGCCGCAACCCGGACATGGTGTCTTTTGTCGGCTGGGAGTGGTCGAATGGCTCCCGCGACGACGTGCCCAGCCACTACGGCCACAAGAACGTGATCTTCCGCACCTGGGAGGAGGGTGCGACACCGACCCGTCCCATCTCTTCCGAGGAGCGCTACTTCGTTGCCAGGCTGCCCAGGCCACTGCTGGGACTCATGAGCCTTGGCGATGAGCTGCAGGCGATCTCCGATATGAACTGGTATGTCGATGAGTCTGCCGATACACCGATCTGCGCGCAGGACGTGGCGGCCGACGCGCTGCCCGATGATTGTCGCGAGGTGGCGGACACGCCGACCACGCTGTACCGCAAGCTGGACGAGTGGGGATTCGACAGCATGGTCATACCCCACGGCCTCGCCTGGGGCACGACCAATCCGCTCACGGCGGATTTTCGCAACCAGCTGGACGAGTACGAACAGCGCTACCAGGTACTCCTGGAAACCTATTCCGGGCACGGTAACTCGGAGCGATTCGAGGACTTCCAGCGCATCGCCTATGACGGCGACGGCAAGCCCTACTGTCCCCCTGCGACGGAGAATTTCCAGCCCTGCTGCCGCCAGGCCGGTGTCATCGCCCGCGCGAACTGTCAGGACCCCGGCACACAGGCCTGTGAAATGGAGGCGGCCGCCGCCATGCAGTCCTTCGTCGAGGAAGGCGCCCCCGCCGGCCGCAAGCTCTTCGGTGATGCCACGCTCGACGACTGGGCCGGCTGCGGTCAGCTGCAGAACGGCTTCCAGCCCGCCTCGATGTACGTGCCCCGGCAGTCCACGCAGTACAACCTGGCGCTGGGTTTTGACCGCGATGGCGCGGTAAAGCGCGCCAGGTTCGGCCTGATCGGCTCGTCGGACAACCATGTCGCCCGCCCCGGCAACAGCTACAAGGAGGTCAACCGCCTGATCTCCACGGACAACAAGTACGTGACCGGCGGCACCGGCACGAGCTTCGGGCCTGACAAGGAATCCGGCGGTTTCTATTACACCGGCGGACTGGTGGCCGTACATGCGCAGGGCCGACACCGCGACGCCATCTGGGATGCGCTGCAGCGCCGCGAGGTGTATGCCACCTCCGGCGACCGCATGCTGGTCTGGTTCGACCTGCTGAATGCGCCGGATGGCGAGGCGCCGATGGGCTCTGAAGTGACTATGCAGTCCACGCCGCGCTTTGCCGTCAGGGCACTGGGGGCGTTCGAGCAGCAACCGGGCTGTCCCGACTACGCCGTCGCTGCGCTGGGCACTGCGCGTGTGCAGTCGCTCTGCGGCGGTGAGTGCTACCGGCCCGGGGACAGGCGCAAGGCGATTACCCGCATAGAGATCACCCGCATCAGGCCGCAGGTCAGCCCGGACGAGGCCATCGCGTCCCTGGTCGAACACCGCTGGCGGGTCTTCGACTGTCCCGCTAAAGGGGAGGGCTGTACGGTGGAGTTCGAGGACCCCGAGTACGCAGCCAGCAGCCGCCCCGCGCTGTACTACGCCCGCGCCATCCAGCAGCCCGAACTCCTGATCGCGGGGGACCCTTTCGGCTGCGAGTACGATGAGCAGGGCAACTGCGTGAAGCGTCGTTACTGCATCCGCGAGAATGCCCAATCCGACAACGACTGCCTCGGGGAGGCCGAGCCCCGCGCCTGGACCTCGCCGATTTTTCTCGAGTACACCGCGACCGGCGGCGGGGAGTAGGCTATGGACAATCTGATCGCCAGTGAACAGTTTCAGTCCACCCTGAACTACCAGGAGCTGCCGCGAAACACGCTCGTGGGAATGTTCTGTCGCGCTATCACCGCTCACGGCAATTTCTTTCGACTCTGGCAGAAAGCCGTTGCGGACAAGTTCGGCGTCGACACCTGTGCCGAGCTCACCGCAAGCGTCTATCCCAACCTGGCCGCGGCCGCAGCCGATCTCGAGCAGGTGTTTTACGAGGAACTGAATTTCCTGTGGTCGATGATGCCGGTGGTACAGAAGATGCTCACTGTCGCCAGGTACGATGCCAGCCTGTTGCCGGCGACCCTCGACAGGGACCTGGACATCGACTCACTGGGCAATGCGTCGCTCTTGTTGCTGTGGAACACGGCAACCCTGACCTATGTGATGCAGACAGGTCGCTGGACCGATCTGCTGACAGAGCGCTACGGGCAGGACACGGCACTGAAGCTCGAGCGCGATGTCTGGCTGGACTACGGCGGCGCCGAAGAGGACCTGCGCTACGGCCTGCAGACTGCCGGTGCCGAGACAGGCAATGTCGAAACCCTGCTGCGCGGATTCCAATTCGCGCCCGGT
>JAWVYG010000704.1:0-2354 GCA_033722815.1 Halioglobus sp. | reverse complement strand
GGCGCCCCCCGCTTTCCCAATCTCCGGGTACGTACACTACCCCGGCTAAGCGATTACTGGTCCTCGCCGGGACTGGCCCCAGCGGGAAACCTGCGTATAATCCCCGCTTTTTTGGCGGTAACGATAATGTCGGACCTGGGCCAGGCCATCGCGGCGCGGCGCACCTTTGCGATCATCTCGCACCCGGACGCGGGCAAGACGACGATCACCGAGAAGCTGTTGCTGCTCGGCAGCGCCATACAGGTTGCCGGAACCGTGAAGGGCAAGAAGGGCCCCCACGCCACATCTGACTGGATGAGCATGGAGCAGGAGCGCGGTATCTCGGTGACCTCGTCGGTGATGCAGTTCCCCTACCGTGAGCGCGTCGTCAACCTGCTCGACACACCGGGACACGAGGATTTTTCCGAGGATACCTACCGCACGCTGACCGCGGTGGACGCGGCGCTGATGGTGATCGACGGCGCCAAGGGTGTCGAGGACCGCACGATCAAGCTGATGAACGTGTGCCGCCTGCGCGATACGCCCATCTTCAGTTTCGTCAACAAGATGGACCGCGACATCCGCGACCCGATCGAGCTGCTCGATGAAATCGAGGAGGTGCTGGATATCCAGGGCGCGCCCATCAACTGGCCCATCGGCATGGGGCGGGAGTTCAAGGGTGTCTACAACCTCTACACCGACACGATCCATATCTACACGCCGGGGCAGGGCGCCGTGCTGCCCGACGACGAGCGCATCGACGGCCTCGACAGCGCTGCGGCGCGGGACCTGCTGGGCGAGGAGTACGATGACTTTGTCGAGGAGGTGGAACTGGTGCGCGGTGCGAGCCACGAGTTCGACCTGGAGGCGTTTCTCGCCGGCAGGCTGAGCCCGGTGTTCTTCGGCACCGCGCTGGGCAACTTCGGCGTGCGCGAGATGCTCGACGACTTCGTGCAGTGGGCGCCGCGGCCGCAGGATCGCGACACCACCGAGCGCAGCGTCGCGGCCGACGAGGACAGGTTCAGCGGGTTTATCTTCAAGATACAGGCCAACATGGACCCACGCCACCGCGACAGGATCGCTTTCATGCGCGTCTGCTCCGGGCGCTATACCAAGGGCATGAAGATGCGCCACGTGCGTATCGGCAAGGACATCAAGATCGCCGACGCCGTCAGTTTCAAGGCGGGCGAGCGCGTGCTGGTCGAGGAGGCCGTGTCCGGCGATATTATCGGCCTTCACAACCACGGCACCATCCAGATCGGCGATACCTTCACGGAGGGGGAAGACCTGCAGTTCACCGGCATCCCCCACTTCGCGCCGGAACTGTTTCGCCGCATCCGCCTGACCGACCCGATGAAGTCAAAGCAGTTGCAGCGCGGCCTGCAGCAGCTGTCGGAGGAGGGGTCGACACAGGTGTTCGCCCCGATAGACAGCACCGACCTGATCGTCGGCGCCGTCGGCCAGTTGCAGTTCGACGTGGTCGCCTACCGCCTGAAAGATGAGTACAAGGTCGACGCGATCTACGAGCCGGTCAATGTCTATACCGCGCGCTGGATTACCTGTGACGACGAGCGCAAGCTGGCGGACTTCCGCAAGAAGGCGTCGGAGCACCTGTCCGTGGACGGCGGCGGTTACCTCACCTACCTCGCGCCCACGCGCGTCAACCTGTCACTGATGGAAGAGCGCTGGCCGGACCTTGAGTTCCGGGCAACCCGCGAGCACTAGCGCCGCGCCGCCGAATCGCTTGCGCGTGTGGTGGGCGGTTCCTCGATCAGCTGCAGCATGACCGGCAGGAGTGCCGCGGTCTTCAGGTCGATATCCGGGTCCTCGCGAATGAAGTGGTCCGAACCCAGCGCCATGATGGTATAGCCCGGTGCGAGCGCATCGGTAACCAGCGTGAGCCCGTCGTTCGGGCCCTCCCGCCGCAGCAGCCGGTAGAAGAATTTACCTTCGTCGCTGACCTGCCCGGAGAAGGGTATACCGATATAGTTGAGGATAACCGTCTGCGGCGGCGCGCTGAACCGGGCGAAGCGCTGCTGGCTGCGGGCGCGACTGAAGCTGAGCAGTTCCGGCAGCGACCAGCCTTCGAACAAAGCCAGGGTGCGCAGCACCAGTGAGCGAGGCCAGGGCAGAAAGCGGTCGATAACCGGGCTGCCGTGCAACACGCCGCAGATGTTTATCCACCCCGCAAGCTTGTTGCTGCCTGCGATATCCGGTTGCATCAGCGCCAGGCTGATGGCCGGTCCGCCCGAGCTGGCGCTGGCGAGAATAACGCGCTTTTCGCCGGCCAGGTGGTGGCGCAGGACAGCAGCGTCACCGTGGTGGGTGCCACATTCACCTTTACCGACTCCACGTCCAATTCTGAAGCTACACCG
>JAWVYG010000703.1:0-2355 GCA_033722815.1 Halioglobus sp. | reverse complement strand
CAAGGGCTACCTGAATCGCCCGCAGGACACAGCCAGGACCATTGTCGACGGCTGGCTGCACACCGGGGACGTCGGTTACCTCGACGAGCGCGGCCTGCTGTACATTGTCGACCGCATCAAGGACATGGTGCTGCGCGGCGGGGAAAATGTCTACTGCGCGGAGGTGGAGGCAGTCCTTTTCCAGCACGATGCCGTTGCCGAAGCCGCTGTCTTTGCGGTGCCCGACGAGATGCTCGGGGAGGAAGTGGGCGCCGCCATCTATCTCGAAAGCGGCGCGACGTTCGATGCGGATGCGTTCAGGCAGTACTGCTCACAACACCTGGCAGCGTACAAGATTCCCCGTTACCTGTGGATCCTGGACCATCCCCTGCCCCGCAATGCCAGCGGCAAGTTCCTGAAGAAACAGCTCCAGTCAAACCTTGACGTGGGCGACGCACTATAGGCCAATCGCCCGCGATAGCCATCGGGTGGCGCCTAGGCCCTTCGGGCAACCACCACCTGGCACTTTGGAATCGCTTGATTCAGGGCCTGGCGAATCTTGTGCCCGTTGGGGTGGCTGAGAACCTCGTTCCAGGTACGGGTCCATAACTGTGTCGCCGGCTGGACGTTAGAGTTGAGTGCTTCCCCGGGTTCGGCAGTGGCCCATTTGAGCAGGTAGAAGAACGCCCAGAAGCCACCGTAGTAGTCGTGGCGCACGACCTTGAGCCCGCAGTCCTGCAGGAGCTTCTCGAAGTCCTCGGACGTGAAGATGTGAATGTGATTCGGCGCCTGGAAATAGACCGGGTTCGCAACATCCTTGATCAGGTGCTCCCCGCGCGCATCGGGTACGGTAATCAGGTAGGTGGCGTCGGTATTACCCACGCGTACTATTTCACGCAGGAAGCGCTCAGGATCGGGGACATGTTCCAGCACTTCCGTGCTTATCACCAGGTCCGCATGACCATCTGCCAGCGGAATCGGATCGCATTCCGATACGATGCCCCGGGTGCGACCGCCGGCGCTACTTTCGAGACTCCGCTCCACCGAACGGACCTTTTCCTCCTGCACGTCGATGAAGGTGACGTCGGCTCCCATGCGGCTGCAGAAGGAAATATAGGCCCCGTCGCCGCACCCGACGTCGACCACCTGCATGCCCGAGGTAACGCGGACGTCCTCGATGAGCTCCCCGGTATCATCGTTGAGCCAACCGCTTTGATGCCAGTCCCGGAAACCAACCCGCCCGGCATCAGGCGCCTGATCGTTGTCACTCACCGTGACCTTCCTCCAGTCAGTTCGCGCGCAGGTTCACTGCGCTTGCTGTGCTGCAATTCGCGCTATCGAGCCCGACACCCGGGGCACCGGGCCACTGAATTCAGAGTACAAATCATGGTCGCAGGCGTGGACTGCGGAGCATTCTTGCACAAAGGCCAACGGGAGTATAGGAAGCGTGAGCGCCCGGGTACGACAGCTCGCTGGCAGCGGTTGCGAGGGGCAAACACCCGGTGCTGGCGACACCTCCCACATGGGCTATAGTATGGCGCGGGGCGGGCAGCCGCCGGGGCTCCGAGCGAATAATCAGGATATTGCCATGAAACGCTGGAACGGGTGGGGAGACGATGAGAACGACCTGGACTACGCCCTGCGAACGTCGGCACTGCGGTTTCTCGAGGGGCTGGTGGGGAGTGCCTCGCCACTGCCCGATGCCGACCTGTCGCAGGTCGTAGCCTCGGTACCACCATCGCGCCTGCCGCGCGATGACCTGTACAGCATCGATGCCGAGGAGCGCGTGCGGCATGCCCGCGGCCAGAGCCTTCCCGACTGGCTGGCTTTGCGCAGCGGTAAACTGGGTGTCTTCCCGGATGCGGTCGCCTACCCCGAGACCAACGAACAGGTACAGGCCCTGCTGCGACACGCGGCGGCGAATGACATCGATGTTATCCCCTACGGCGGCGGGACTTCCGTCGTCGGGCACATCAATCCCCAGGACAACGGGCGCCCCGTTCTGACCATCGACATGACGCGCATGAACGCCCTCATCGATCTGGACAGGGACAGCCAGATCGCGACTTTCGGCGCGGGCGCCACCGGGCCGAAGGTAGAATCGGAACTGGCAGACAGTGGCTATACGCTGGGGCATTTCCCGCAGTCCTGGGAGCTCTCCACGATCGGCGGCTGGGTCGCCAGCCGCTCCAGCGGCCAGCAGTCCCTGCGTTACGGCAGGATCGAGCAGATGTTCGCCGGCGGGCGCATAGAGACGCTCAAGGGCACCCTGGAGTTGCCCACCTTCCCCGCGTCATCTGCAGGTCCGGACCTGCGGGAGTTCTTCCTCGGCACCGAGGGCCGGCTGGGCATCATTACCGAGGTAAAAGCCCGCGT
>JAWVYG010000702.1:0-2360 GCA_033722815.1 Halioglobus sp. | reverse complement strand
GCTGCCGGTTATCCACCACCCACTGCACCGCCTGGGCGATGTCCAGGATGTGTGCGCGCCCCTCCCGGTCCAGCACTTTCACCGCCACCAGGTTGGCGTCCGGCGCCACGCCCTTGTAGGTGCCGGTGGGCTGGCCGTCGCTCAGGGTGGGGCCGCTGTGGGCGATGATGCTGCTCATGTGGGTGCCGTGTCCGCTGCCGTCGGCAACCTGCTCCTGCAGAGTGCCACTGGTCGCATCGTAGCGCGCCAGCACGCGGGGTTCGCCGCGCGTATTGCGGGCGAGTGCGGGGTGCTCCCACAGGCCGGAGTCAATCACTGCCACCGTGATGCCGTCGCCGGTGATACCCTGGCGGTGCAGGGCATCAACACCCGCGACGGTGTTGTAGTAGTAGTCCTCGTGGTTGTTGTCGTACCCGGGCACCGACTTGTCTGAGCACCCCTGCGCGAAGGTCGCCTCCAGCGTGAATTCGCGCTGCCTCGCCCGGGTCTGGTCCGTGGCTGCCCGCGAGAAGTTCACCCGCAGCAGCGCCTGTCTGTCGATTACCGGCCTGGCCGAGGGCGGAAAGTCGACCCTGATCCCGCTCCCTGCCACTGCGGTGTACAGCGCGCGGTCTATCGGGGTGCCATCGAGGATCACACCTTCTATCTCGCCCAGGCGCTGCGGCCAGTGTATTTCCAGCGATTCCCAGGTGGCGGGATCTTCCTGCTTGTTATAGAGGGGCCAGCTGATGCCGCGGTTGTCTATGCCCGGCTCGATATGACCGCGCACCCTGCAGGGCTTGTCGTCGCCGTCCTCCACCGCGTCGTCGTCAGTGGCCAGGTCATCGATATGAAAGCTCACCAGCCCGGATTCCAGCGCTGTTCGGAGTTGTCCGCGGGTAACCCTAGCGCCCACCGCGCCGATGATGTGGAGGTCGTGGGTGACTTCTCCGCCCACGGTTTCTACCAGTGTGGCGAGTTCTGCCGCGGAATCGCCCTGCAACATCACGTGTAGGGGCTCGGAGGCGCCCGGCCCCAGCAGCGCGCAGCCGGGCAGGAGGGCTATGGCTGATAGGAGGGATACCAGTCGGCCGTGCTTCATGGGCACCTTGTGAACTCAGTTATTGTTGTTTACAACCGATTTGAGCTCGTGCTTGGAGTCCTTGACCTCGTTGATCTGTTGCAGGAAGTTCTGCTCGAGCATGGCCGGGACATCCTCGGGATACAGCGGGCGCGCGAAATAGAAACCCTGCAGCAGGTCGCAGTCATTCTGTACCAGGTAGGAAAGGTGGTGCTCATTCTCGATGCCCTCGGCGATCACGCGCAGGTTCAGCGTTTTCGCCAGGGCGAGGATGGCGTCGATAATCGCCGCGCCGTCGGGCGTATCCAGGTCGGAGATGAAGCTCTGGTCGATCTTCAGCGTGTCGATGGGGAAGCGCTTCAGGTAACTCAGTGAGGAGTAACCCGTACCGAAGTCGTCCACCGCCAGGTCGACGCCAAGGTTCTTGAGTTCACGCAGCCTGGCAATATTGGTCTCCGCGTCCGTCATGATCGCGCTTTCTGTCAGTTCCAGCTCCAGCCTCTGCGGGGGCAGGCCGGATCGCTCGAGGAAGTTGCCGACCCACTGCGGCAGGTCGCGCTGGTTGAACTGCAGCGGCGATATGTTGACGCACACGCGGAAGGGCTTGAGCCCCATCTCGTCCCAGTACAGGCAGTTGCGGGCGACCTCATCCATCACCCACTCACCGAGCTCAATGATCTGCCCGGTGCTCTCTGCCACCGGTATGAATTCCACCGGCGAGACCATGCCGCGCGTCGGGTGCTTCCAGCGCACCAGGGCCTCCATGCTTACCACCTCACCGGTGCGGGAGTCGATCTGCGGCTGGTAGCGCAGCTCCAGTTCGTGGTTGCGCATGGCATCGCGCAGCTCCTCCTCCATCTTGAGCTGCTCTACCGCCTTGGCGTTCATCTCTTCGTCGTAGAAGCGGTAGCAGGCGCGGCCCTCGGCCTTGGCCACGTACATGGCGGTGTCGGCGTTGCGCACCAGCGTGTCCGCGTCGGTGCCGTCCTGCGGGTACAGTGCAATGCCGATACTCGGCGTCACCACGGGGTTGTGCGACTGCAGCGCGATAGGTTCGGACAGGCTGTTGAGAATGCGGCTGGCCACCTTCTTGATATGGGTGATATCGGTAACGTCCGACAGCACCACGGTGAACTCGTCGCCGCCCAGCCGCGCGATCTCCGTGCCGCTGGTGCCCTCCTGATCGCCCTCTGCGCTGTTGTTGGTGAAGTAATTGACGATGTCTTCCTCGCGCAGCTCGTTGGTCAGGCGCCGCGCGATCTCCACCAGCAGGCGGTCGCCCCGCGCGTGGCCGATGGAG
>JAWVYG010000701.1:0-2367 GCA_033722815.1 Halioglobus sp. | reverse complement strand
GGGCGGGCAATCGATGAGGATGTAATCGAAGTCCGCCGCCACCTCCATCAGGGCGGTCCGCAGGCGCCGCTCCCGGTGGTCAATTTCCAGCAACTCCACTTCGGCCGCGGTCAGGTCGCCATTGGCAGGCAACACGCGGAAGCCGCAGTCGCCGGCGGCCTGCGCCACCAGGCTGACCGGGGCCCGGTGCACCAGCACGTCGTAGATGCTGCGCTCCACGCCCCACTTGTCCACGCCGGCGCCCATGGTGGCGTTGCCCTGGGGGTCAAGGTCCACCATCAGCACACGCTGCTGCATGGCGGCCAGGGACGCAGCGAGGTTGACGGTGGTGGTGGTCTTGCCCACGCCGCCTTTCTGGTTTGCTATCGCGAAAATTCTCGCCACGGTGTTGCCCCTAGGTTCCTGATGGCGCGCTGGCGGCTGAGCGCGGCCGGATGTCTACCAGGTGTCGCTCCTCGTCGAGACCCGGGACCGACAATGCGTGCACGGCGGTTGCGAACTCGGGGCCGGAAAACCCCGCCAGCTCCCCGGCGGGGTAGGCGCCTTTCATCGCGAGGAAGCGACCGCCGGGCGTCAACAGGTGACGACATCCCCGCACCATATCGTCCAGCGAGGCGAAGGCCCGGGACAGCACAGCCTCATAGGGCTCCTCGGCGTTGAAGGTCTCCACCCGCGCCTGGTGGATCACCATATTATCCAAGCCCAGTGCAGTTTTCACCTGAAAAAGAAAGCGCGTCTTCTTGCCGTTGCTGTCCAGCAGGTGCCACTGCCTGTCCGCGAACATGATTGCCAGCGGCACGCCGGGCAGGCCGGCACCGGTACCGACGTCCAGCAGGCGGCTTTCGCGGATATGCGGGACGACGGCCAGGCTGTCGAGCAGGTGTCGCGTCACCATGTCCCGCACGTCGCGCACCGCGGTGAGGTTGTAGGCGCGGTTCCACTTGCCCAGCAGGGCCAGGTACTGCAGCAGGCGCTCGAGCTGCTGCGGCTGCGCACTGATACCCAGCGCTTCACAACCGCGGCCAAGCGTCCGGGCCAGGTCCCGCTGTGAGTCAGGCGAGTCTGCGCTCACTGTCGTCGGCATGGCCCTGCAGCGCGCCGCGTTTCTTCAGGTGGATCAGCAGCAGCGACACGGCGGCCGGCGTCACGCCGGGAATTCGGCCGGCCTGTGCGAGCGTCCGGGGCCTGGCTTCACCGAGCTTCTGTCGCACTTCGTTGGACAGGCCGTCCACCTGCTCGAAGTCGATATCCTCCGGCAGGGCCGTATTTTCATGGCGCCTCAGCTTCTCCACATCGTCGCGCTGGCGATCGATGTAACCGGCGTAGCGGGCCTGGATCGCCACCTGTTCCGCCGCCTGTGGATCATCGCAGCCCTCGCCCGTGGCCGCACAGAGATCCGCGTAGTTAATCTCCGGCCGCTTCAACAGGTCGATGAGCGCGTACTCCCGGGTAATCGGGCTTTTCAGCTTGCCGGCCAGGGCCTGCGCCTGGGGTGTGCCCGGGTGGATGAAGCGTCTCGACAGCCGCGCGGTCTCGCTCTCGATCGCCTCGCGTTTCGCCGTGAAGCGCCGCCAGCGTTCGTCCCCGACCAGACCGAGCTCCCGGCCCTTCGGCGTCAATCGCAGGTCGGCGTTGTCCTCGCGCAGCAGCAGGCGGTACTCCGCGCGCGAGGTGAACATGCGGTAGGGCTCCAGCGTCCCGAGGGTGATGAGGTCGTCGACCAGCACACCGAGGTACGCCTCGTCGCGCCGCGGGCACCAGGGCTCACGGCCCTGCACCGCCAGCGCCGCGTTCAGTCCCGCCAGCAACCCCTGGGCGGCGGCTTCCTCGTAGCCGGTGGTGCCGTTGATCTGGCCTGCGAAGTAAAGCCCCGGCAGTGCCTTCGTCTCCAGCGAATACTGCAGGTCGCGCGGGTCGAAGAAATCGTACTCGATCGCGTACCCCGGGCGTGTGATATGCGCGTTCTCGAAGCCGGCGATGCTGCGCACCAGCTCGACCTGCACGTCGAAGGGCAGGCTGGTGGAAATACCGTTGGGGTAGAGCTCGTTGGTGGTCAGTCCCTCGGGTTCGATGAATACCTGGTGCGCATCCTTGTCGGCGAAGCGGTGGACCTTGTCCTCCACGCTGGGGCAGTAGCGTGGCCCGACGCCCTCGATGACCCCCGAGAACAGTGGCGAACGATCCAGCCCGGCGCGGATGATGTCGTGGGTACGCTCGTTGGTATAGGTAACCCAGCAGCAACGCTGCTCCGGGTGCTCGCCGGCATCGCCCAGGAATGACATGACGGGCTCGGGCTCATCGCCCCACTGCTGCTGCAGGCCGGAGAAATCGACGCTGCGGGCATCGATGCGCGGCGGCGTGCCGGTC
>JAWVYG010000700.1:0-2368 GCA_033722815.1 Halioglobus sp. | reverse complement strand
GTTGGTTTCCCGCGCGATGTCCCACACCTGCCAGCGGCGTACCGAGGGCGTGATGGCGATGAAATAGACCGGTAGCTGTGGCTGCGCTGCGCGTACGGTCTTCACCAGCGCCTGGTAGCTGGACAGCAGCACCTGCGGCGTCTTCGCCGCTTCCGGGGTGATATCGTTGGTGCCGGCGAACACCACCAGCGCCCGCGGCTGGTAGGCGTTGATCAGGCGTTCGGCATAATGCACCACATCGTTGAGCTTGGCGCCGCCGAAACCGTGCTGGATCACGGGTATGGGGGCCATGTCTTCGGCCAGCGTGCGCCACAGGCGGATGCTTGAGCTGCCGACAAAGACCACCCCCTTACCCGGCGGGTAGAGGTCACGGGTGGCCTCCTCCAGCGCGCGGATGTCCTGTTCCCAGACCAGCGGGTCTTCACTCCTGGCCTTCTGCAGCCCGGAGTAGATCGACCAGGCGGGCCAGACCAGCGCCACCACCGCCGCGACCAACAGCCACAGCAGGACCTTCATCAATCTCTTCAAGGCGTGTGTTCCTCGCGCTCCAGTATCACCTGCCAGTATCCCACATCGATCCAGCGATCGAACTTGTTGCCCACTTCGCTGAAGTGGGCCACCTTGCGCATGCCGAACTTCTCGTGCAGGGCGACACTCGCCGCATTGGGCAGCGAGATCCCCGCGATGGCCACGTGGTAACCGTCCGCACGCAGGCGCGCGAACAGTTCGTCATACAGAACACTGCCAATGCCCTGCCCCGCGGCCGCTTGGGACACATAGACAGTGGTTTCAACGGAGAGCCGGTAGGCACAGCGCCGGTTCCAGGGCGCGGCGTAGGCGTACCCTGCCAGCTCATCACCGCGCCGCGCTACCAGCCAGTGCAGCCCGGCTGCGCAGACCGCGGACACCCGCGCCGCGAATTCCTCACCGGTGACCGCGGTCGTCTCGAAGGTCGCGACACTGTTCTCAATATAGTGATTGTAGACGGCCGCCATCGCGGCGCTATCCGCGGCCCCCGCCTCGCGCACGTCGATCTGCGGCGCACTCATCTCAGCCGCCCTGTGCGGCGGGCAGCGGTACCGGCCGCGCGCGGGCCGGCTGGTACAGCGGATGGGCGGGCTCCCCCGAGCGATTCAGCTGCAGGCAGTGCAACGGCGGGAGCATCCGCCGCACCGCGGCGGAGCGCTCGGAGAAACTGCCGTCGTTGCCCCAGGCGGCCACGACCAGCCAGGCCTCGGCGGCCAGCTTCCGCAGCCAGAAATTGTTGCGCCTGCCGACCGGGTCCGCGGCAGCCTTCATCTGTGCCGGGTCCGTGGCCCTGAACGCAAACAGGTTGGCCATGCAAACACCGCCGTAGCCCCAGTCGCGGGCGAATTTCATGCAGCGCACGAGCGTCGGGTCATCGGTCGTTTCATCCGCGGTGGAGGGATTCAGCCCGATGAACATCACTACCGGCCGCTGCGCATCCCAGGTGCGCCACAGTGCGTAGCGGTAGCGCCTGCAGCGCGACAGGCGGGCGGTATTCTTCAGGCGAGTTGCCAACGGACCGCGCCTTCAGTAGAGCTCTTCGTCGTAGTTCTTCTCGATTTCCGCGGCGAGTGACTGCTCCATGGCAGCGTCGCCCTCCATCGCCCGGGCGAACTGGCGTGCCATCAGCGAGCGCTCCGGCGGCTGCCAGGATTCCGGCTTCCAGGCCCGCGAGCGAATCATCGCCTTGCCGCAGTGGAAGAAGCACTCCTGCACCTCGACATAGGTATACATCAGGGCGGGCTTGCCGTTGACGGACAGGGCCTCGAGCAGCTGCGGATCGCGGTGCAGCGTCGCCCTGCCCTTGATGCGCAGTGTCTCGCGCTCGCCCGGCACGCAGAAAATCAGGCCAATCCTGCCGTCCCGCAGGATATTCCTGAACCCGAAAGTCAGGCGGTTGCCGGGGCGCTCGGGGATGACCAGGCGGCCCGTTTCGTCCACCTGCACAAAACCCGCCGGGTCACCCTTGGGCGATACGTCCGGGCGGCCGTCGGCGTCCAGGGTGGCGACGAATACCAGCGGGGAGGCAGCGATATAATCGCGCATGGTGTCGTCCAGGGAAGGCAGCACTTTCATCTGCAGGAATTCCATGGGCTCACCGATGATCTCGGCAAGCTGTGCCTCATTTTCTACGGTGTATTTCTCATCGGGCATAAAAGCTGCTCCTGTCTTCTTAATGCTGTTGACATCGAGAGCCTACAGCGCGCCGGTTTCCGGCAGGCGGTCGAAGGACGGGCCGTCCACGGCGAGCTTGAGCCAGGACAGCCGCTGCTCGCAGAACACCTCGACCTGCGGCGGGAACATCTCGGGATCGTCCAGTGTGCCCACCAGGATGTGGATT
>JAWVYG010000699.1:0-2369 GCA_033722815.1 Halioglobus sp. | reverse complement strand
TGCGCCTGTCCGATGCCAGCAGCGGCAGGTCCAGCATCTGGTTGAAGTCGCAATCGTAGATGAAACCGCGCCAGTCGATGCTGAGCAGGTTGCGACACATCAGCGTATCGAGATTGTCGCGGCTGAAACTGTCGCGCAGCAGTTGCATGTAGGACACGTACTGGTCCTGTGCCAACAACACCGCGCCGAAGCGGCTGATGGGCATGTTGGTCAGGGTGAACAGCTGGCTGAAGCGCACGCCGAAGCGCTCATGGAGTTCGCGGCGGTAATCCGCCTCCAGCGACGCCTGCGGCGGCGGCAGCGTGGGCCCGGTTGGGTTGTACACGAGGTTCAGCGGCAGATCGTCACCGTAGCCGCGCGCGTTGAGCACGCGCAGGGCGCGGATGCTGCTGTCGTAAACGCCCTTGCCGCGCTGTGCCTGCACGTTAGCCTCCTCGTAGCAGGGCAGCGAGGCAACCACTTCGACACGCGCGGCGGCCAGGAAGTCGGCGAGGTCCTCCTGCCCGGGCTCCAGCAGTACGGTGAGATTGCAGCGATCGATGACGTGCACCTCGCACTCGCGGGCCCGCGTCACCAGGTGACGAAAATGCGGGTTCAGTTCCGGCGCGCCGCCGGTGAGATCCAGCGTGCTGATACCGCCGCGCTCGAGCAGCGCAAGGACCTGCTCGATGGTAGCGAGATCCATCGACTCGGTGCGCTGCGGACCGGCGTCCACGTGGCAGTGCACGCAGCTGAGGTTGCAGACGTAGCCGAGATTGACCTGCAGGGTGTCGGGCACCCCGCGGTGGACGGCGGGAAAGTCCGATTGCAGTAACAGTGGACGGGTATCTCGCATGTTGCGCCGGCGCAGCTCCAGTGGTGGCGCTGCCGGCGCCGGGAGGTGCACCTCAATAGGTCGCGCGTCGCTCGGCATCCGTCAGCAGGGTCTGCATATCTTCCCCCATCAGGTACTGGAACACCACATTGTAGGCCAGCACAGCCTGGACATAATTGCGCGTCTCGTGGAAGGGGATGGTCTCCACCCAGATATCCACGGGTACCTGCTCGGCGCCGTCGTTGCGCCAGCGATCCACGCGGTGGGGACCGGCGTTGTACGCCGACAGGGCAAAGATACGATTGCCGCCGAAGCGGTCGAGCAACTGCCGGTAGTAGGTGCTGCCGAGCTTCACGTTGTGGTCGATCTCGTACAGGTCGGCCGCCGAGTGCCGGGTGTTGATACTGGCGGCGACCTGGCGCCCGGTGGCGGGCATGATCTGCATCAGGCCGCGCGCACCCACCGAAGAACGCGCCCACGGGAAGAACGCGCTCTCGCGACGGGAGATCGCGAGCAACTCGGTGCTGGGCACCTGTTGGGCGCCCGCGTGGTAATCGAACACGTTCTGGTAAGCCAGCGGGAAACGCACATCCAGCGCGTCCCACGCCCGGGCCCGGGCGGCGGCATCGATGGCCATGCGGTGCCAGCCGCGGTCCGAGGCCAGTCGCGCCAACTGCGCCTTGTGTCCCGCCTCGGGGGTATCCTGCAGCAGCTTGTACCACTCCGCGTGGGCAAGCGTCTGGGCATCATGGAAATGCAGTTCCTCGATGCGCTCCAGGACGGGATGGTCACCCCAGGCCAGCGGTTCCGGTTGCGGCAGCGGCCGGGCGTTGAAGGCATAGGTCACACCGAGGCGGTCGGCGGCCAGAAAACTGTAGTAACCGCGCTCCGTGGCCAGGGCTTCCTGCAACGCGCGCGCTTCGTCGAGGGCGCCGCGCTGCTCCAGGGCAACGGCCTGCCAGTAGCGCCACACACCCTCCTGCTGCTCCTGTTCGGACAACAGGGGCAGCGTGCGCTCCAGCGCCGCCCAGTCGCGTTCGCGCAGCGCCCAGCGCAGGCGTATGCCGGTCAGTGTGTCGTCACCCAGGCGAGCCAGTACGTCGTGCAGCCACTCCCGGTGCGCATCGGTGCGCGCAAACAGGCTGCGACGGGCGATTGTGCGCTCCACACGAGCGCGTTGCTGTGCACTGAAGTCGAGCCGTGACTGCATCGAGCGCCAGCCGGACAGGGCCTGCTCGGGACTGTAGCGGGCCAGGTAACTCAGGCCATGGGTGGCGATGTCCGCCGAGCGCGCCTTGTGTGCGGGCAGGTCGACGCGGTTGATATCGCGCGGCCGTGCGTACACCCGCTGCAACAGGTCGGACCAGGGCTGCAGGTCGGTGCTGCCCTTGCGCGCCACGTAGGCCATGAGCCGCTTCTGCCGGGCGTCGAAGGTCGCGAGCAGGCGCGCCCATACCAGGTCGTCGTCCAGCTGACCCACGCGCATCCACGCATCGAACAGCGGGTCGCACTCGTCGGGGCGGGACCGACCGTGCACCCACAGCTCGCGCGCGCC
>JAWVYG010000698.1:0-2372 GCA_033722815.1 Halioglobus sp. | reverse complement strand
TGGTTCTACCACCCCAACGAGCAGTACGGTGGTCCCAAGTACGACCCGCGCGACCTGCGCGCGAGCGCGCTGGCGGTGTCCGACGACCGGCGCCGCATCCGCGCCAGCATCCCCGGCCTCACGAAGGGCTACGTGGTCTACCTGCGCCTGCCCGAGCGGCTGCGCTCGGCCGCCGGCAATGCGCTGTGGACCAGCGAGGCATGGTACACGCTGAACAACATCCCCGGCGGCGGCGCCTCCACCGGAGCGGCAGCGGGCACCTCCGCGGGCGGCTGGCGTGACCTGTTCGACGGCAAGACCCTGGACGGCTGGCGCAACTACGGCGGCAGCGAGGACGACGTGCGCAAGTGGCGCGTCGAGGACGGCGCGCTGACCCTGGCACAGCAGGGCGCCTTCCCCATGTGGGACCTGATCAAGAGCGCGGTGTTCGGGGGCGGCAGCGGCGACCTCATCTACCACCGTGAGAAGTTCAGGAACTTCGAACTCAGCCTGGAGTGGAAGATCTCCGAGAACGGCAACAGCGGTATCTTCTACCTCGTGGCCGACGAACAGGAGAATACACCCTGGCTGACCGGTATCGAGATGCAGGTATTGCACAACGAGGGCCACGCCGACGGCAAGATAGAAACCCACCGGGCCGGCGACCTGTACGACCTGATCGCGGCGCAGCCGGAGACCGTGCGCGGACCGGGCGAGTGGAACGAGGTGCGCATTCGCATACAGGACAACCGCATCGAGCACTGGCTCAACGGCGTGAAGGTGGTGGAAGTGACGCGGGGCTCGCGGCAGTGGAACGACCTGGTCGCGCAGAGCAAGTTCTCGGACATGCCGCGCTTCGGTAAGGCCGACGAGGGCTACATCGTGCTGCAGGACCACGGCGATCCGGTCTGGTACCGCAATATCCGCGTGCGCACCCTGCCGCCGCGCTAGCGGCTCACAGGCTGGTCATCAGGAATCCCGTGAGCGCCGCATAGTTGGGCGACAGGGACGGCGACACGGTGGCGCGTATCTCCCTGAGCAGTCCCCGGTATCCCTGGTAAAACTCCCACGTGGGAGTGGGATGGTAGTGCAGCTCCCGCACCTCCAGTTTCTCCAGGATCCCCTTCGCGGTAGTGGGTTTCACAAACGCCTCGGTCCGGGGCGAGAAGTAGAACGGCACCACCGATACCACCGACCACTTGGCGAGCTTGTGCGGCTGCAACATGCCCACGAGTTCCTCGAAGCCGCGGCGTTTCGCGCGGCCGTACAGGCGCTTCTCGAGCGCGTCCGCAAACGCTTCCTTCTCCGCGGAATTCATGCAGCCGATGAAATCGCGAAAGCGCGGTTTTTCGAAGCGCGACACCATGGAGGAACGGCTGACGATCTTCAGCACGGTGTCGGCGACGAGTTCCGGGCGATTGAAGCTGGTGCGGGTCAGGCTCTCCCGGGTGAATTCCACCAGCTTGTCCACGTCGTGCTTCTTCTTGATCGCCGCCATCGCCGGGTCGTCAAACCCGTCCGGGTAACGCGTGAGGAATCTCGCCTCGGCCTCCAGCAACCTGTCCCTGTTCATCGTGTACTCCACGCTTCGATCATGGCGGCAGTATAGTGTGCGGAGCCACGTAGCGCATCGCCGGGCGAAGCGGCAGCGCTTGAATCCGCAAACTACTGGCCTAGACTGTAGTCCTGCACAGGGCAATCCACTGGAGCAACGCAACTTGCAGGCACTGCTCACCACCAACCAGCCGCTGCGCCTGGCGGCCACGAAGATTCTCTCCACGCTGACGCCGCGCGCCTACGTGGGCCCCACCTCGCCGATGCAGCTGCGCGATATTCCCGAACCCGCACTGCCGGCGCAGGACTGGCTGATCGCAGACACGCGCCTGTGCGGCAGTGACTACAAGCAGGTGTTCATGAACGGCCGGCTCGATAACCCGATGACCTCCATAATTTCCTGGCCGCAGGTGCTGGGCCACGAGGTGGTGGGCGTCGTCACGCGGCTCGGGGAGCAGGTCACACAGCACAAGGTCGGCGAGCGGGTGCTGCTGAACCCCTGGCTGTCCTGCGTCACCCGCGGTATCGAGCCCTGCGAGTATTGCCGCGCGGGAAAACTGGCGCAGTGCCTGAACTTCGGCGCCGGCAACATCGAGCGGGGCATCCACCACGGCAACAGCGCCTCGGCTACCGGCGGTTTCGCGGAACGCGTAGCGGCGCACGAATCGCAGTGGTTTGCGATACCCGCTACGGTCAGCGACGAGCAGGCGGTGCTGGGCGACCCGTTCTCCGTGTCCTTCCACGCCATGCTCAAGGCGCCGCCGCCGGAGAACGGCACGGCGCTGGTCTACGGCTGCGGCACGCTGGGCCTGCTGGCCATCGCACTCCTGCGCCTGCTC
>JAWVYG010000697.1:0-2376 GCA_033722815.1 Halioglobus sp. | reverse complement strand
GTACCACCTGGGAGGCCTGGCCCGTTACGACGCCGCATCCATCGCGGCGCATTACGGTTCCGTGAGCGTGGGTACGTATGCCGTGGCCGTGGCGGTTCTCGAGGCACAGGGCATCCACTACGAGGCCTACCTGCCGCTGTTCGTGGTGCTGCTGGAAATACCCGCGATCGCTGTCGGCATCACCCTGGCCCGGCGCGCCGAAAACGGCGCTGAAGCGCAAGGCACTCCCGTACCGTCCGGCGCCAACCTGAAACTGCTGCACGAGGTCTTTCTCAACCAGGGTGTCGTGTTGATGGTCGGCGGCCTGCTGGTCGGCCTGGTCGCGGGTGAAAGAATCGAGGGTGTCGCCCCGCTGTTTTTCGACCTGTTCCAGGGCGTGCTGGCGCTGTTCCTGCTGCAGATGGGCATGGTGGCGGCCAACTGCCTCAAGGACGTGAAACGCCTGGGCAGCTTCATGCTGGCCTTCGGCGTGGCGATGCCGCTGACCGGCGGCATACTGGGCTGCCTGCTCGGCATCGCTATTGGCCTGTCATCCGGCGGTGCGATACTGCTCGCGGTGCTGGGCGCCAGTGCATCGTACATCGCGGTGCCGGCCGCCATGCAGCTGGCGTTGCCCCAGGCAAACCACAGCCTGTCGATCAGCGCATCCCTGGGTATCACGTTTCCCTTCAACGTACTGATCGGCATACCCACCTACATCGTCATCACGCAGTCGATGACAGGACACATCCTATGAGCGAACGCAAGGTAGCCATCATCATGGGTTCGCGGTCCGACTGGCCGGTGCTGCGCAATGCCACCACCGTGCTGGACGAGTTGGGCATTGCCTACGATACCGCCGTTGTATCGGCCCACCGTACGCCGCAGCGCCTGTACACCTTCGCGCAGGAGGCGGAGCAGCGGTACAGCGCCATCATCGCCGGGGCCGGGGGCGCAGCGCACCTGCCCGGCATGACGGCGGCGCTCACCTGGCTGCCCGTGATCGGCGTACCCGTGACCAGCAAGGCGCTGCAGGGCGTGGACAGCCTGCTGTCGATCGTGCAGATGCCAAAAGGCGTGGCGGTATCGACCCAGGCGATCGGCGAGGTCGGCGCCTACAACGCCGGCCTCATGGCCGCGCAGATACTCGCCACCAGCGATGCCGCCCTGCGCGCACGCCTGGTCGAGTGGCGCGGCCGCCAAACAGATTCCGTACCCGAGGAGGTGGAGTAATGCATGTAGGTATCATCGGCTGCGGCCAGCTGTCGCGCATGCTGGCGCTGGCGGGCATTCCCCTCGGTTTCAGGTTCAGCTTCCTCGCGGACGACCTGGGCCAGGACACGCGTTGCGTCGAGCAGCTCGGCGCGGTCGTTCACTGGCACCCCGGGCTGTCTCCTGCCGAACTGTTTGAGGCGCTGGGCAGGCCCGATGTCATCACCGCTGAGAAAGAGCAGATCGATACCGCGCTGCTGGCGTCACTGCAGCCGTACTGCGCGGTGCATCCCAACCCCGACGCTTTCGCGCACCTGCAGGACCGCAGCCGTGAGAAAGCGCTGCTGGATACACTGGCTGTGCCCAGTGCGCCTTACTGTTACGGCGTGTCAGCAGCCAGCGCGGCGGAGAAACTGTCGCTGCCGCTGGTCGCCAAGTCCTGCCGGGGCGGCTATGACGGCAAGCACCAGCAGATACTGCGCAACGCACAGGATGTGCTGGCGTTCGATGCCAGGCAGGACACCGCCCACTACATCATCGAGCAGTGGATCCCCTTCGAGCGCGAGGTATCGCTGATCTCCGTGCGCGATCGCGCCGGCAGCACAGCTCACTACCCGATCACGGAGAACGTGCACAAGGGCGGCATCCTGCGGCACTCGATCGCACCCGCGCGGGACCTGTCCGACGCCGCGGCGCGCGCCGCACAGGACCATATCGAAAAGGTCATGCAGGCGACGGACTACGTCGGGGTGATGGCAATGGAGTGCTTCGTCGTGGACGGCAAGCTGCTGGTGAACGAGATCGCACCGCGCGTGCACAACAGCGGACACTGGACCCAGGCAGGGAGCAAGACCAGTCAGTTCGAGAATCACCTCAGGGCGATCGCCGGGTTACCCCTTGGCAGCACGCGCAACCACGGCGTTGCCGGCATGGTGAACCTCATTGGAACCGGGGTGCCAAACCAGGCGGCCTTCTCCGCCGACTCGACGCTGCACTGGTACAACAAGGCGGTGCGGCCCGGGCGCATGCTGGGGCACGTCAACTTCAGCGGCGCCAGCCACGACGAGCTCCTGCAGGAGATGCACCGGTTCCAGCGCGAGGCGCTCGCTAGCGCGGCGGACGGTTAGCGCCGTGTCTCAGCAGCTCAATTACAAGCACCTGCACTACTTCTACACCACCGCACGC
>JAWVYG010000696.1:0-2378 GCA_033722815.1 Halioglobus sp. | reverse complement strand
TTGAGCAGGGTGTGATCGATGTAGCGGGCCAGGTCCTCGGGTATCCTGCCAGGGCTCTCCGCCGGGGCAACCGTGGTCAGCCCGGTTGCACCCAGGCGCACGAATTCCCTGGCCGCGTCCGGGTTCTCGCCAACCGAGGCGCCGGCCGGCTCTGCGCTTTGTGCCGGGCCGAGTATTTCGCGCAGGCGCGCCACCACTCGATCCATGTCATGGCTGGACAGGCTCACGTCGGCAATTTCTTCGCCAAACATCGCCACCCGGTCCAGGTGACGTGGCTCCGTGCACCTGGCCGCCAGCCAGACATCCACTATCTGTTGCGCGAGCCCTGCTCCGATCAGTCCCGCCCCGAGGGTTAACACGTTGGCGTCGTTATGTTCCCGGCTGTTACGCGCGCTCGACAGGTCGTATGCCAGCGCGGCGCGCACCCCCGGCACCTTGTTTGCAACCATGCACGAACCGATCCCGGCGCCGTCGATCATGATGCCGACATCGGCCCTGCGCCCAGCGACCGATTGTGCCACCTTGCGTGCAAAGACGGGGTAATCCACAGCTTCACGTGATGAAGTACCGACGTCCTCCACCCGGTGCCCCGCATTTTGTAAGTGAGTTGCCAGCACGTTTTTCAGATCGAAACCACCGTGATCGGCACCAATCGCTATATTCATGGAAGCAGTCATGCCCAAACCGCCGAATCGTCTGGTTTTCTGGGGCGCTGTTTGCGAACCCTGGTGCCCGTTTCTGCATCCAGTATCTCCTGCAACTTCATGACATGAAGCCGAAGGCGCTCGCGGCCGAGATCCGTGATGCGAAATTTGGTCACGGAACGCCGTCCTTGCTTGGTTTTGTTGATTTCAACGTATCCCACGTCGGCCAGCTTGCGCGTTTGCACGTGAAGATTGCCGTCGGACAGGCTGGTTGCGGCTTTCATGGCCGTGAAGGAGACTGATTCACCCGGTACGAGCGTGGCCAGTATTCCCAGGCGACATGGTGCGCTGATTATCTCGTCAAATTGAAATTTCATGACGCAATTAACTTTGTTTTATGAAGTATCAGGCACATATCCGCCTTTTGTCAAGTCTTTTCCAAATCATCTTGGCGCAAGTTCAGAAATTATACTTTATAGGATGAAGTACAGAGCGCGCGTATTTCGGCTACAGAAGCCGAGAATTGGCCGGAATTTGGAAGGTGGTGCCGGCACCAAGATTCGAACTCGGGACCTACTGATTACAAATCAGTTGCTCTACCAGCTGAGCTATACCGGCACGGGTGGGCTGTCAGGGGCTGGAATTTTATGTGCTGGCAGGAGCCAATGCAATGTTTTCAGGCGGTTTTTTATCCACCGCTGTCGTTGGCGGACACGCTAATTCCGGCATCTGCTGCCGGTTCCCGACCGGCTGCGGTCCCCGCGGCATCCACCGTTGGTTCCGGCGGCGCGGTTGAGCTGAAAAAGCCCAGGTCCGGACATGGCAGGATTCTTTGCCTGAAATCGAGCGGCACGTCCTGCATGTCCAGCTTCAACAGCTCCACACCGGGGTCCTGTTCGTAATCCAGCCAATACCTGGGCTCGGCCCGGCGCGTGACCTGCACCTGCACCCCATAGCCACGGTCCCGCAGTTGCTTTGCACGCTGGTTCGCGTTGCCCTGGCGCAGGAAGTATCCCAGCGAGATGGCATTTTGCCACTCGGTCTCCTCGTAGACGATGGCGATGTCTTCAAGACCCAGCGCGCGCAGCGACAACAGGGCGCGGTTGGCTTCCAGCAACGACTCATAGGGCGGCAGGAACACCCAGTAACCGCGCTCGACCATGGCCTGCGTCTGGCGCTCGCTGACGCCTGTAACACGACCGCGCAGTTGCATGCGTACGCTGTCGCGCTCCTCGGTGGAATGGAACGGCCCGAGGCTGAAACACTGCCGCTGGTCGGGCGTGATGGCCTGCTGCTGCACCAGTTCCTCGATCAGGTGGATGGTCGGGACCCCGTCGTCGATGGCTTCCGGGATCGCCACCTCCGCCTGCCCGGGCTCTTCCGGCTGGCGCACCCGGATGCCCAGCAACAGCAGGTTGGCCAGCACCAGTGCGATGGCGATGATCCTCAGCATGGTTGCATCAGTTCCCGTCCCGCTCAACGCCTGCGCCTGAACAGGCGGATGCGTTCGAAACGGTTTTCGGTGCCATCCCGCAGCCTTTGAATGTTCGCGCGGTGCATGAAGAGCAGGAACAGGGCCAGGATAACGGTAAATACCAGCAGCGCCGCGTCTCCCAGCCACCAGGCCGCCGGCACCAGGCTGAACCCTGCCAGCACGGTGGCCAGGCCTACGTAGCCGCTTATTACCAGCGTGATCCACCACACCAGCCCCAGCGGCAGTAACAACCATGGCTG
>JAWVYG010000695.1:0-2382 GCA_033722815.1 Halioglobus sp. | reverse complement strand
GGGCGCGGTTGCCCCGTCAGCGCTCAGGCCGTGGGTGAATGGCTCCTGATGGAAGCGGGGGGCGGTGAAAACTCCGGCCGCTCGGCCGTGAGCGCCGCCAGCGCCGTGTCGCGGTCCTGCGCGGTGAAACTGCCCGTGGTCAGGCAGAACTCGACCAGGTTGTCATTGGGATCCTTGGTGTAGATCGAGTGGCACCAGTTGTGATCGATCTCCAGGACCTGCAGTCCCGCCGCCAACCACTGCTCCCGGCGGCGCTCGAGGTCCGCCCTGTCCGCCACGTCGAAGGAGATATGGTTGATCTGGTCGGGCACCCCCGCCGCCTTCGACAGGTTGGTCTGAACCGTGTCGCCCCCCGGCACGTCGTGCATTTCCCAGAAGGCGATGAACTTGCTGTCATCTTCCATGCGGTAGAAGAAGTGCTTCGCCCAGCCGCCCTCGGGCACCGGGCCGATCTCGACCTTGACCAGTTCGAAGCCGAGGATGCCCTCGTAGAATGCGTGAATCGCCTCGATGTCGGTGCAGGCCAGTGCCAGGTGGTGATAGCCCATTACCTGTCCTCCCCGGTGTCTACCATGCGCATGACGTCGTCGGAGCCGCCCTGGGGCGCCGCGATCTCGACGATGCGCTCGTCGACGTCGTCGTACTCCAGGCGCAGTGCGCGGCTCATGACCGCGTGCATTTCATACAGCGCGGTGATGTAGGTCAGCTCGAGAATCTCCTCGTCCGACAGGTGGGCGCGCAGCGCATCGAACACCGCGTCCGGCACCCTGCCCCCCTCGAGGACCAGGCCGTCGGTGTAGGCCAACACGGCCCGCTCCAGGTCGCTGAATACGCCGCTCACCTGCCAGTGGGCTATGGCCCGGATCTTGTCCTCGTCCATGCCGACCGAGCGGCAGGACTTGCAGTGCTGGGAGTAGACGAACTGTGAGCCGCGGGTGTAGCCGGCGCGGGTCTGGCCCAGTTCGCGCAGCTGCGGATCGAGCTTGCGCGCCGGGTCGCGGTAGAACTGGAAGCCCTCGATCGCGTGCTTGAGGCAATCCGGCACCAGCGCAAACACGGTCCACCAGTTGCCGGGCGTGCCCGTATCGGTACCGGGCTCGGCGACAGGATCACGTTCGCCGAACAACATGTCGTACATAACCGTCGCGATGGGATCCGCTTCCGCTCGCGGCACCTGGCGCAGTCTTGGCATTGCATGCCTCCTGGGGGCAGTGGGGACTGTAAATGTAGCACAGCCGCCCGGTGGCCAGCCTGCTAGCGCAGGAAATACTCCAGGGCGGAGAGCACCAGCATCAGGCCCACCAGGGGCATGAACCAGCGCTGCAACCGGGCCATTTTCTCCGGATCGGCGGGACTGGCAAAGCGCTCGCCGAGTACCACCATCAGCGCGACACCGACGAACAGGAAAAACAAGATCAGCAGCAGGTTATCCATCACCACCCTCCCATCGTGGCGCCGTGCCGGCGCGCACGCCGGCATACCATGCGGAGGGCGCGTCGATTTCCCCCTCCTCGTTCAGTGGCGGATACTCGAGTCCCCGCTCACGGCAGAAGTCTCGCACAGCGGGGTGGCCCCACTCGAAGAACAGGCACCGGTGCGTGCGCTCATCGATACGCCGCTCGTCGTACAGGCCGGCCAGCTGGCGCTGGCGCTGCGCCTCCGCCAGGATGATACCCGCCGCCACCGAGACATTCAGCGAACCGACCATACCCATCATCGGCACATGCACGCACGTATCCACCAGGCCACGGGATGCCTCGCTAACGCCACGGCGCTCGGCGCCCAGCACCAGCGCGGTGGGCCGGGTGTAGTCCACGGCGCGAAAATCCACCGCATCGTCAGACAGGTGTGCCGCGAGCAGCTGCCAGCTTGCCGCGCGCAGCGGCTGCAGCGCGTCTGCTGTCGTGCCGTGGCGCTCGACCTCGACCCATTGCTGTGAGCCCATGGCGGTGCCACGAAACGCGCGGTAATCCTCATCGCCCAGCACCGCGTGTACACGCAGGATGCCGGCCGCATCGCACACGCGCAGCAACGCGGAGAGGTTGCGCTGCTTGTGCACGAAGTCGGTCACCACCGTCAGGTCGGGCTGCCTGCGATCGAGCACCTGGCGCAGGCGGCGTATTCGCTCGGGGGTCACCGGGGCGTCCGCGATGCCGCGAGCATTGCCCGCGGCAGGTACGGCACGGCGAGAACGGTAGCTGCCATGGATGCGAGAGCCGGCCCGTCAGCCGGCCTGCTGGTTCGGGTCGTCCAGTTCCGCCGGCGCGGCCGCGCCCGCAAATATTGCCCTGGCCAGCCCCTCGGAGAGATCGAAGATCTGCGTGGACGTCACCTCGTAATGGGACCGGGTAATACGCCACTGGCCGTCGATGCGCCGGTAGG
>JAWVYG010000694.1:0-2384 GCA_033722815.1 Halioglobus sp. | reverse complement strand
GTGCATGCGCGCGGTCGCCGAGCGCGGCGAGGGCGTGATCGTTATTCTGAATCGCGCCGAGCGCTCCGAACAGCTGCTGGACAGCGTCGACCTGGCGCTGGGCACCAGTTCGCTGCCCTCGGCCGGGGAGGGCGAAACTTACACCACAGTGGGACTTGGATCACAGATTCTCAAGGATTTGGGCGTGGGTAAAATTCATCTGATGGGCGCCCCTGTAAAGTACAATGCAATCTCCGGGTTTGACCTGGAAGTGCTCGAATTCGTCGATCCCCCGGGCGGGGCGAACGAAGGGCCACAATAGGACAGAAGCTATGACCGATATCAGGACCATTGAAGGGGACTTCGCGGGCGGCAAGGGCAAGTACGCCCTCGTGGTTGGCCGCTGGAACAGTTTCGTCGTCGAGCACCTGCTCGCCGGGGCGCTGGATACGCTGCGCCGGCACGGCGTCAGCGACAAGCAGATCACCATCGTGCGCGCACCCGGCGCGTTCGAGATACCGCTGGTATGCAAGAAGGTTGCCGAGAAGGGCGACGCGGACGCGATCATCGCGCTAGGT
Source organism: Halioglobus sp. (assembly GCA_033722815.1). Taxonomy (GTDB): domain Bacteria; phylum Pseudomonadota; class Gammaproteobacteria; order Pseudomonadales; family Halieaceae; genus Marimicrobium. The sequence goes on along the minus strand of JAWVYG010000694.1, from coordinate 1,827 downwards.
GCGGTGATTCGCGGCGGCACCCCGCACTTCGAATACGTAGCCGGTGAATGCACCAAGGGGCTGGCCATGGTGAGCATGGAGGCGGGTATCCCCGTCGCCTTCGGCGTGCTTACCGTCGATACAATCGAACAGGCGGTGGAGCGCGCCGGCACCAAGGCGGGCAACAAGGGAGAGGAAGCGGCGCTGTCTGCACTGGAAATGGTCAGCCTGCTCGGCAAGCTGGACTGAATGGCCAAAGCCGGCCACAACACGCTGGGCGCGGAGCGCCGCAAGGCGCGGCACTACGGGATGCAGGCGCTGTACCAGTGGTACATGGCGCAGGCCCCGCTGGCGGATATCGAGGCGGAGTTTCTCGAGGACTACGATTTCGCCCACGTGGACACCGAGTATTTTCACGACCTGTTGCACTCGGTGCCTGCCCGCGTGGAAGCGCTGGACGCCGCCATGGCGCCCTACCTCGACCGCCCGTTGTCCGAACTCGATCCCATAGAGCACACGCTGCTGCGCATCGGTCTATACGAATTGACCGGACGCGTCGACGTCCCGTTCAAGGTCGTGATCAACGAGGCGGTGGCGCTGGCAAAGAAGTTCGGCGCGACCGACAGCCACAAATTCGTTAACGGGGTGCTCGACCGGGCCGCCCGTGATCTGCGCAAGGTAGAGACCGACGCGGCATCCTGATGCCACTGTCCGAATTCGACATTATCTACCGCTATTTCTCTGCGCTGGGACGCGGCGACTCGGTGCAGCTGTCCGTGGGCGACGATTGCGCGATACTGGGACTGCGTGCCGGTGAGCGTGTCGCCACGTCGGTGGACACCCTGGTAGCCGGCGTGCACTTCTTTCCCGACAGTTTCCCCGAGGACGTGGGCTACCGGGCGGTTGCGGTCGCTGCCAGCGACCTCGCTGCGATGGGCGCGCGGCCGCTCGGCATGACGATCGCATTGACGCTGCCCGATGCGGATGAGCTGTGGCTGCACGCCTTCAGCGAGGGCGTTGCGGCGGCGGTGTCGGATCTGCAGCTGCCGCTGGTGGGTGGTGACACCACCCGGGGTCCGCTGACGGTATCTGTGCAGGTTATCGGCGCTCTGCCAGGAGACGCGGCGCTGTTGCGCGGGGGTGCCAGGGAGGGCGACTCGCTGTGCGTTACCGGTACGCTCGGCGATGCGGCCGCTGCGCTCGCCTTCCTGCGCGGCGACTGGCAACCGCCGCCCGATCACGCACAGTTCCTGCACGAGCGCTTCTATCGCCCGCGTCCGCCCCTGGGGCTGGGCCAGCGATTGCGCGGTGTCGCCACTGCGGCGATCGATGTATCGGACGGGCTGCTGGCCGATGCGCGGCACGTCGCCGATGCCTCGGGGGTGAGACTTGAAATCGACAGCGCGGCCCTGCCGCTATCGGCTGCGCTGCACTCTCACGTGGACCGAGACCGGGCGATCCAGTGGGCCCTCACCGGCGGCGACGATTACGAACTGTGCTACTGTCTGCCAGCGGGGGTAGCACCGCCGGAGGGTACGGTGATCGGCAGGGTGGTCGCGGGGCAGGGCGTGCATTGTGACGTTGCGGCGGTCAGCCGCGGGGGCTACGACCACTTCGCCGAGGGTGGTCGCCTACAGGAGGGTAGTGAGTCGTCGTGAGCAGTGCGCCGAAGGAGCCAGCAGCGCCCGCAACCGGGGAGAAGCCCCGGGTGTTCCGCAGTCCGCTGCATTTCCTGGCCTTCGGTTTCGGCAGCGGCCTGTCCCCCCGCGCGCCGGGCACCGCGGGAACCGTCGTCGCGTTGCTGCTCTATCTCTTCATGGCCGACTGGCCGCTGCTGCTGTACAGCGT
>JAWVYG010000693.1:0-2387 GCA_033722815.1 Halioglobus sp. | reverse complement strand
GCAGATGCTGTGGGCCGGCGTCGATGCCGGCAGCCTGCACACCCACATGAATCACGAGGGACACGCGCAGCTGTTCGTGCGTATGACCACGCAAAACTTCGAAGAGGCCATCAAGGCCCGCAAGGAAGGCCGCAAGCCGGAGTTCAAGGACTGAAGTGCAGGTAGGTGCAGCATCGAACAGGTGGCTCTGATCGGTACTAACGTTGCTCCAGGGCGCTCAGGCCCGCCAGTAACTCGCGCAGCAGGGGCGTATCGCGGCTCTGCCACAGCCAGACCATGACCGGTGCAAGTGTCGGCACGATCAGCACGCTGACCTGGTAGGTGATCGCGATCAGGTTGGCGTCCGGTACGAAGACGCCGGGCTGCTCGAGGAAGCGCGTACCGAGCCCCGTCATGAGGTCCTTCAGGCACAGGCTGACCAGCCCGAGCGCCATCAGCGGATACAGTATGACGACGCCCCAGACCCAGGTGTTGAAGTAGTTTGTGCGCTGTGTGGCGAAGTGCAGCGTGCTGTAGAAGGGCAGTGAGTAGGAGATGATGCGGGTGTCCACGGAGAAGCCGAAACGGTACTCGGAACCTGCGAGCGGCGCGGGGCGTCCCCCCTGCTCTCCGAACTGCGTCATCAGCAGCGTTTCGGAACCGTCTGCATACAGCGAGTGAACGACGCCGGGCATCCAGTTTGTCAGTAATGTGCTGACGAAGCCGATGGCGGGTAGTCCCAGCAGCGCGCTGGCCACCCACCAGATGCCGAAGAAAGGCAGCAGCAGGGCGAAAACCAGGATCAGGAACTGGCGCAGGTGGTCAGGTTGCGAGCGTTGCATCCCGGTCCGGCTCGTGGTGCGACAGGTAGCGAAGATAGAGGACAAACACGATCAGCACGTCGAGCATGATCAGTGTGGGCCACAGGTAAAGGTGGACCCAGCTGAATACTTCCGTGTTCCAGTCGCCCAGGTAGAACAGGCTGATGATGCGCACCATGTTGAGGGCCTGGATGGCGAAGAAACCGGCGACGATGGCGATCAGCCTGGCGCGCCAGGTCGCAGGAAATGCGACTACGGCCGCGATCAAGACGATGGTCGCTTCAACGCCGTTACAGCCGGCCTCGATGGAAACCGCGAACCCGCTGTCGCGAAACTGCAGCACCTTGCCGGCGGCGCGCACCGTGTCGTCGAAGGGCATTATCAGTGCGGCGGCGATCCGGGCCAGCACCTCGGTGAACGGTACGATGACATGCTGCTGTACCGGCACCAGCATCTCCAGTGTAAACAGCGACAACAGGACCAAGAGAAACGTGATTACAAAGCGGGCCATGATCGGGGCCTGGGCCTAGATACCGAATATCAATTTTAGGATAAAAACGATGAGTACGACATTCAGTACCCGGCGAATGAGTTTCTCGCCCCGGGTGACGGACAGGTGGGCGCCGAGGTAGCCGCCGATGGAGTTGCCCACGGCGAGTGCGAGTCCGACGACCCAGAGGACCTGGATATGGCTGGCGAACACCGCCAGGGCGGCCACGGTGTAGGAGGCAATGATAAACACCTTGTGCATGTTGGTGCGCACCAGGTCCAGGCCCATGACGCGATTCAGTATCGGCATGAGGATGAAGCCAACCCCGAGCTGGATGAAGCCGCCCCAGAATCCCGCGCCAACCATCAGCAGGTGGCCGGTCCACAGCTGTTTGCGTGTGGGACGGTGCGTTGGGGAGTGCTCGCGCGCGCCGCTGTCGAAGTGCATGATCAGCATGACCGCTACCATGATCAGCGCCAGCACCCGGTTGAACCACTCTCCCTGCAACTGGGTGCCGTACATTGCACCGGCGACCGCACCCGGCAGGGCACAGGCAGCGAGGCTGAGGCTGAGACGGAAATCCTTGAAGCCGCGGCGCGCGAAGGTCACCACTGCGGTGAGGTTCTGCGCCAGGATGGCGATACGATTGGTGCCGTTGGCGACGGGCCCCGGCAGGCCCATGAACACCATCACCGGTACGGTCAGCAGCGACCCTCCCCCGGCCATGACGTTGAGGAAGCCGCCGATGACCCCAACGGTCACCAGCAGCACCCCCTGCCACAGCTCCAGTTCCATGGTCAGTCGCCCGTCCAGGGCTCACGCATGGTGACAAACTCCTCTGCGGCGGTCGGGTGAATGCCGATCGTGGTGTCGAACAGCGCCTTGGTCGCACCCGCGCGCAGGGCAATCGCGATGCCCTGCATGATTTCGCCGGCATCCGGGCCCACCATGTGCACACCCACCACCCGGTCAGAGGCGGTGTCGACGATGAGTTTCATGAATGATTTCTCGTCGCGGCCACTGATAGTGTGCTTCATCGGGCGGAAAGTGGACTTGTACAGGGTGATATCGCCGAACTCCTCGCGCGCCGCGGCTTC
>JAWVYG010000692.1:0-2392 GCA_033722815.1 Halioglobus sp. | reverse complement strand
CCGTCGTAACCGAAATCAGGCGAGCATGAGGACCACAGGGCGCCGATGCTGGTCGCTGCCAGCATCGCCACCACGGTCTCGATGCAGTTGGGCATGAAGCCCGCCACGCGATCGCCCGCGACCACGCCCTGCGCCCGCAGGCTGGCAGCCAGCTGTGCCACCTGAGTATAGAGTTCGGCGTAACTCAGCTGGGCGCGCTCGCCATTTTCCAGCAGCGATACCAGCGCGGGCCTGTCATCGCGATAGCGCAGCAGGTTCTGCGCGAAGTTGAGCGAAGCATCCGGGAACCAGCGTGCTCCGGGGAAAAGATCGCCGTCAAGCAGTACACGCTCCCCGCCCCTGTCCCCCACCACCTCGCAGAAATCCCACACCGAGCTCCAGAAGTCCTCCGGGTTTTCCAGTGACCACTGCTGCAGCGAGAAGTAGCTGGGGCCGACCTGTACACCGGTGCGCGCGCGGATGAACAGCATGAACTGCATTATGCGCGATGTCGCGATACGCTCACCGCCCGGCGACCACAGTCTCGCCATAACCCGGTTTACCTCTGTTTCAACACAACGATTGCTGACTGTAAACGCTCGGGCAGGTGGTGGCCAGCACTGCCCGCGCTGGCGTAGAATGCCGGCCCGACCCACAGCGTAACCACCATGCCCCTTCTGCGCCTCGACTCCATCGCCCTGCACTACGGCACCCATGCGCTGCTGGACGGCGTCAGTATGGAGATCGGGCCGGGTGACAGGCTGGGCCTGCTCGGTCGCAATGGCGCCGGCAAGACTACGTTGCTCAAGGTCATTGCGGGAGAAGTACAGTCGGACGACGGCGAGCGCTGGCTGAGTCCTGGCACCGTGATCGCGCGCCTGGAGCAGACCCTGCCGGCTGTGGCCGACACGACCGTGTACGACGCGGTGGCCGCAGGCCTGGCGGAAACGGGGCGACTGCTGAGCGACTACCACCGGCTGCTGCGCGACGAATCTCCCCGGGGCCTGGACAGACTCGCTGCCGTGCAGCAGCAGCTGGAGGCGCGCGATGGCTGGCGCCTGCAGCAGCGCGTGGAGACAACCCTGTCGCAACTCGGCCTGGAGGCCGATGCCAGCCTGTCGCAGCTGTCCGGCGGCTGGCGCCGACGCGTCGCACTGGGCAGGGCGCTGGTCAGCGAACCGGACCTGCTGTTGCTGGACGAACCTACCAATCACCTGGACATCCCGTCCATACAGTGGCTGGAAGACCAGCTGCAATCCTATCGCGGCGCCATCGTGCTGATCACGCACGACCGGCGCTTCCTGCAGAACACCGTGAACGCCATCGCCGAACTGGACCGCGGCGCACTCACGCAGTGGCGCGGTGACTACCACGGCTTCCTCCGCCACCGCGAGCAGCAACTGCACGCCGAGGAAAAGGCCAACGCGCTGTTCGACAAGAAGCTGGCCGCGGAGGAAGCCTGGATTCGCCAGGGCATCAAGGCGCGGCGCACGCGTAATGAGGGCAGGGTGCGCGCACTCAAGGCGATGCGCGAGGAGCGCAGGGAACGAAGGGAACAGCTCGGCAGGGCGGGCTTTGGCCTGGAGCAGGCAGGGCAGTCCGGGAAGATCGTCGCCGAGGTCGAGCGCATCAGCAAGCGCTTCGGCGACGCCACGGTGATCGATGAATTCTCCACCATCATCCAGCGCGGGGACCGCATCGGCATCGTCGGCGCCAACGGCGCCGGCAAATCCACGCTGGTGAAACTGCTGCTCGGCGAGCTCGAGCCGGATTCCGGCCGCGTGCAGCTGGGGCCGCGCCTCGAGATCGCCTACGCCGACCAGTCGCGGCAGCAACTCGACGCCGACAAGAACCTCATCGACAACGTCTGTGGCGGCCGCGAGTTCATCGACATCGGCGGCAAACAGCGCCACGCCATCTCCTACCTCGGGGATTTCCTGTTCACGCCGGAGCGTATCCGTTCACCGGTGAGCGTACTGTCCGGCGGCGAACAGAACCGTGCAGTGCTGGCGAAACTGTTCAGCCAGCCCGCCAACCTGCTCGTGCTGGATGAGCCGACCAACGACCTGGATATCGAGACCCTGGAACTGCTGGAGGAAATCCTGCTGGACTTCGACGGCACGGTGATACTGGTGAGTCACGACCGCGAGTTCATGGACAATGTGGTGACCAGCCTGCTCGTGCTGGAGGGCAACGGGATGGTCAGCGAGCACGCGGGCGGCTACAGCGACTGGGAAGCCCGGGGTTACAGCCTGGGCGACGCCAGGGGCGGCGCAGCGCTGCGCAAACCGTCGCCGGCCGCGGCGGCGCAGGCAGACAGGCCGCGCAAACGCAGCAAGCTCAGCTTCAAGGACCAGCGGGAACTCGATGCCCTGCCCCGGCGTATCGAAGACCTGGAGGCCGCGCAGGCGGG
>JAWVYG010000691.1:0-2400 GCA_033722815.1 Halioglobus sp. | reverse complement strand
TCGACGCCGTCGATGGTGATGCTGCCCGATTGCGGGTGCAGGAAGCCCGACAGCAGCGCCAGCAGCGTGCTCTTGCCGGCGCCGTTGCTACCGGTGATACCGATGATCTCACCCGGCTCCACGGTGAGGGAGAGCTTGCGCAGCAGCGGCTCCTCCTCGGCTTCGCCCTCGTAACTAAATTCCACGTCCCTGATCTCCACGCGCCCGCGCACCGCCTGTTCGCAGCGGAATTCGCCCGACACCTCGGCGGGAATGGAGAACAGCTCGTTGACCTTCTCGATGGCCAGCCGCACCGACTGGAACTGGGTCCACACGCCCATGGCGCGCAGGCCGGGCTGCAGGGCGCGGCTGGTCAGCATGGTGCAGGCCGCCAGGCCACCCATGGTGAGGCTGCCGGTCACGACCGAGACGCTGCCGATGCCCACGAAACAGATGACGGCCAGCTGCGAGAACGTGGCGCCGATACCCTGGGAGACGCTGTTGATCTTGCTCAGCTCGTAAATGCCCTCCGCCGACTGCAGCTGCAGGCGCTCGTAGCGGCGCATCATCAGCGACTCCATGGCCATGGACTTGGCGGTGTGGATCCCCTGCAACAGCTCGATGACGAAGTTCTGCCGCCGGTCCTCCATGTCGGAACGCGTGACCAGCGAATCGTGCAGGCGCCTTCCTGTGCGGAAGGAGGCGAGGAAGAACAGGCCCATCAGCGTCAGCGGTATCGCCACCATGGGCCCGGCGATCATCGCGATGAGGCCGAGGTAGATGACGACGAAGGGCAGGTCTATAAGCAGCAGCATGGACTGGCCGGAGTAGAACTCCTGGATATTTTCCAGCGCGTGTATGCGGTCGATATAAAAGCCGGAGGGTTTCGCGTCGAAGGCCTGGGTGTCCGCCTGCAGGATCCTGTCCATGGCGGCGACACTGGCCTTGTGGTCGAAGCGCGCGCTCTCCCAGCTGAGGATGACGGAGCGCAGCATCTTGATCAGCACATCGAGGCTGACCACGACCACCATGCCGACCATCAACGCGGTAAATGTCCCTGTAGACTGCGAGGGAATTATCCGGTCGTAAAACTGCAAAATGACGATGGGGAGTGCCAGGGCGAGCAGATTGATGGCAAAAGAGGCCACCAAAACATCGGCTCTGCGCCACGATCTCGGCAAAGAATACGTCTGCAAGGCCTCACCCCTTAACTGTCAGAGACAACGTCCGTGTCTGTCGCTCACGGCAAAACATACCTCATTTTATTTTTTGAAGTAGTTCACAACCGCTTGTTTTTATTGGAGAAATCATCCGTTTTTTCTTGGTTTTTTCAACTATATCCCGATAATCAAACTCAGGATAAAGCCGCTTTGCCGGACAATTTTTCGCGCTTCCAAAAAGTTTAGCGGCCGAATATCCAGGACCTTTAACGCCAGGTGAGCAAAATGAAAAAGAATGGAAGTAACGACAGGGACCTCTCGACAGAGCACTTGTTTGCCCTGGGTGACCGCAAGCACCAACGCCTGCGCGAGGAAGACGAGCGGACCACACAATCCGCCGCCAACGATGAGGAACTGTCGTTACAAAACATCTTTATCGACAAGAGTGAAGACGGTGACGACCCTTCGGCGCGCGCGGACGCGGGCCGGGGCTCCCGGTCCGGCGCAGACGGCGAACGCGAAGAATCACGCGGCAGCGAACGCGAGGGCGATGCCGGCCTGCACGCGCGCTTCGGCCTGACGGGTAGTGACGAGCAGGCGGGTATCGCTGCTCCGCGCGACTCCGGAGATGACGCCGGCGCCGCTCTCGGCGAGCGCGCGCCCATACTGTTGACGTCGGTAGACCTGCTTGTGGGGACGGCCGACCTGGGAGCCGTACCGTCCGAAGTGCACATCGACAGCCGCTTCGGCTCCGTTTTTGACAACGGCGACAACACGTGGACATTCCGCCCCGCGGACAACTACGACGGCGGCTCCCTGCCGGTGAGCTTCGTCATTACCAGGGACGGCGAGGAAGTGACGGTCGAGAACGAGGTCGACGTCGTCGTCGAAACGCCTGTGGGCCAGCCGCCGGTCGATGCGGTGTCGCCCGCCGCACCGCCGCAGCAGGAAACCGCACAATCCGATGCGCCCGCTGCGCAAACCCCGGTGGATGATGTACCGCCGGGCGCACCGCCGCAGGTGGAAACAGCGCAACCCGAAACACCCGCGGCGCAGACCCCGGTGGACGATGTACCGCCGGCCGCACCGCCGCAGGCGGAAACAGCACAGCCCGAGACACCCGCGGCGCAGACCCCGGTGGACGATGTACCGCCGGCCGCACCGCCGCAAGCGGAAACAGCGCAACCCGAAACACCCGCGGCGCAGACCCCGGCGGATGATGTACCGCCGGGCGCACCGCCGCAGGCGGAAGCACTGCAAC
>JAWVYG010000690.1:0-2413 GCA_033722815.1 Halioglobus sp. | reverse complement strand
GGGCTCGTTCAGGGTAATGAAGTGCCCGATCCGGTCGCCCAGTTCACGGGCTACTACCGCGGCATAATCGGCAAAGTCGTGGGCGGCCTGGCGATGCTGGAAACCGCCGTAGCGCCGTTGTAATTCAAGCGGCAGGTCCCAGTGAAACAGGGTCACGGAGGGCGTTATGCCCGCCTCCAGCAGGGCATCCAGTTCCCGCCGGTAGTGATCCAGGCCGGCCCGGTTGACCTCGCCGGTGCCCGCGGGAAGGATGCGCGACCAGGACAGGGACATGCGGTAGGCATTTACGCCAAGCTCCCGCATCAGCGCCACGTCTTCGGGGTAGCGGTGGTAGTGATCGCAGGCCACGTCGCCATTCTGGCCCCGGAAGATCTTGCCCCTGCGGTGGGCGAACTCGTCCCAGATGCTGGGCCCGCGTCCGTCCTCGTTCACAGCTCCCTCGATCTGGTAGGCGGCGGTGGCTGTGCCGAAGACGAAATCCGGAGGGAAAATCAGGTCTGTCATGGTCGTTCAGCCGGGTCGTGGCAACGCAGGACGATGTATAGGGCACGCCGGGCTATCGTACCGTCAATGTATCGGCTTAGAAACCGGGCTTACATACGGCTGCAATCTCAGAATCGGTCAGGCCGAATAGCCGCGTCGGTGCCACCGTCCACCCACATCATCATGCCGTGAATGTAGGCGGCGTCGTCGCTGAGCATGAAGGCCACCACGCCGGCCATTTCCTTCGCGGTGCCCTTGCGACCGAGGGGTATCGGCAGCATGTCCAGCATCGGGCCCACCTCCGGGTCTTCCCGCAGCGACTCGACCATCGGTGTCTCCGTCATGCCCGGCACGATGGCGTTGATGCGCACGCCCAGCGGCCCCCAATCGTTGGCGCGGTGCCGGATCGCGCGCGCCAGCGCGTGTTTGCCGTAGCGGTAGCCGGCGCCGCGATCCAGTTCGAGGATCATCTTGCGGCACTCGTCCTCGTCGCCTTCGAGCAGCGCGAGCACCATCGGGTGCTCGTAGTCGATGTCGAACTGCGAGGAATTGGACACGAGGCCGATAGCGCAGGGGTTGGGGCGGCCCTCCATGGCGCGACGCAGGCCGTCGAACAGGGCGATCGATCCAAAGTAGTTCAACGACACGGTGAAATCGCCCGGGTGCTGCATGCCGCTGACGCCTGCGGACAGCACCAGCCCGTCGATGGCGTTGCCTGACTGTTCCAGTGCGGCGCTTATTGCCAGTGCCCGGCCCTCGCGGGTGGACAGGTCGGCGATTATATCGGCGTCGCGGATATCGATCCCGATCACGCGGTCGCCCAGTGACTCGAACTTCTCCTTGCAGGCCTGGCCGATGCCTGACGCGCTGCCGCTGATGACGATGTTTCTCATGTTGTCTACCTCTGCTGCAGAAAGTGTCGGTGCCGCTGCCCTGTCACTGCTTCACCGGGGAATTCGCGCTACGCCCAATCAGCTCGAGGCCGTGATGAGTACGTTTGAGCGCAGGGCGCCCGCGTTCACCTGATCGCTGGTACATGGCGACGGTGACCTACATCTCGTCGGGCACATCGAACATCTGTTGGTAGCGCGCAAATAGCGGGCGCTCGCGGCTGCGGCGCTCGTCGACCTCGTACTGGTGCTTGCCGAACTTGCCCTTGGGCTTGGATTCCAGGTAGGCGAGCATCCTCGACCGGGCCGTGTCCGACAGCTGCATGTCGAAGTGCGCATAGATACCCTCGATACAATCCAGCGGCTTCTCCATCAGGTCCTGGTAGCGCGAGTCGGCGATGTTTCTTTCCGGCACGACACCCGCCGCGCGCTGCTCGATCACGTTCTCCAGGCGCTGCGCGGTGGCCTCGCCCATGATGATGTTCTCGAACATGGCGGCGTTGAAGGGCTGGTCCGAGCGCATGCTGTACAGCGTGCCCATCAGGCTCGTCGTGGAGGCCATGCACTTCAGCGGGTCGCGGTGCGTCTGCACGATACGGGCGTCCGGGTAGACCGCCAGCAGCGTATCGAGGTGTACCTGGTGTTCCGGCGCTTTCAGCAGCCAGCGCTGCCGCGGGTTCTTCCATTGCAGGATCTGCAGGATTGTCTTGTGATACCGGTACACCGGCAGGTAGTCGGCCTGGGCGCACCACATGCTGTAGCTCGGCGTCTGGTGCAGCGCGGCGATCTGGTCGCTGATGAAGGTGCCCACCATCAGCTGGCCGCACTCCGAGGGAATGGTGCCGCCCATCTCGTGCATGCTGGCGAAGGTCGGCGCCACGCGGCTCCACTGTGTGACCAGGTGGTGTGCCTTCTCGATGCGCGGGTCGCTGTCGTAGGTAGCGCGCTCGGGGGGCGGGCAGGGCATGATGGCCTCCCAGGTCAGCGGCACGCCTACTTCCGGGTCCTGCGCCAGCAGCTCGAACAGGATCGACGTGCCC
>JAWVYG010000689.1:0-2416 GCA_033722815.1 Halioglobus sp. | reverse complement strand
GTTGTACCCTTCTACTCGCTGGGCGACCTGTGGCGCGAGATGGAGACTTACTTCTATTCCGTGTACCAGAATAGCGTGCAGCAGCTGACCCTGTTTCTCCTCGGCATCGGCGGCCTGTTCTTCGGGCAGCATTTCTGGCTCAACGCGCGTTTTCGCGCGGCGCGCGGCGCCATCCCGTTCATCATTGGCGGCTGGGGTACCCGCGGCAAGTCGGGTACCGAACGTCTCAAGTCCGCATTGCTCAACGCCTCGGGCGTGTCCCTCATCTCGAAGTCCACGGGCTGCGAGGCACAGTTCCTGTACGCGCCGGCGCAGCGACCCCTGAAGGAGATGTTCCTGTTCCGCCCCTACGACAAGGCCAGTATCTGGGAGCAGCTGCACATCACCCGCCTCGCGGCCCGGCTCAAGGTGAAAGTCTTCCTCTGGGAGTGTATGGGTCTCACCCCGCGGTATATCGACATATTGCAGCAGCAGTGGATGCGCGACGACCTGTCCACGATCACCAACTGCTATCCCGACCACGAAGACATCCAGGGCCCGGCCGGTATCGACATTCCCAAGGTGATGACGCGCTTCGTGCCCAGAAATGCCACCCTCATCACCAGCGAGGACACCATGCGCCCGCTGCTCGAGGCTGCAGCGCGGGACCAGGGCAGCGACTACCACCATGTGAGCTGGCGCGATGCGTTCCTGTTGACCCCCGACGTGCTCGCGCGCTTCCCCTACGAGGAGCACCCGACGAATATCGCGCTGGTACTGAAGATGTCGGAAGTACTGGGCTTCGAGGCAGATTTCGCACTGAAGAGCATGGCGGACTTTGTCGTACCGGACCTCGGCGTGCTGAAAGTCTATCCCCAGTGCAGTATCCAGCGCAGGCGCTTCGTATTTATCAACGGCATGTCGGCGAACGAACGTTTCGCGTCCCTCAACAACTGGACGCGCCTGGGTCTGCACGAGATCTCCCCGGGCGACAACGCCGACCAGTGGCTGACGACGGTCGTCAACAACCGGGCCGATCGGCTGGCAAGATCGCAGGTGTTCGCCCGCATGCTTGCAAACGACCTCAGCGCCGACATGCATTTCCTGATCGGCAGCAACCTGGACGGCCTGCAGAACTATATTGAGGAAGCCTGGCAGGTGCGCGCGGACCAGTTGCCCCTGGACGCCACCTCGGACGAGGAGCGCGACAACCTGCTGCAGCGCTTCCGGCAAACCTGTGATTTCCTGCGCCTGTGTACCGACGAGCAACAGATCCAGCGGCGCGTACAGGCCATGCTCGAGGGCCTCGATGTCACCGAGGCCGAGCACGTAGCCTCTTACTGGCAAAGTGGCGGGCCCTTCGCTGCGGCCATCGCTGAACTGGCGGAGCCGGAGCAGCAGTCCATTGCCGCGTGGATCGAGGGTGCGGTCAACGACCTGGAGCAGTACCGCAACTGGTGCGACATCATCGGGGACTCGCGGCAGTCGATCGATGCCGGCACCTTGAGGGAGCAGCTGTGGCAGTGGTACTGGCAGCGTTTCGTCGTGATCGAGGACGTCCACGCCAGTGGCAATAGCGTGATACAGCAGATGGTGGACGCCACCCCCGTGGGCCTGTGCAACCGCATGATGGGCCTGCAAAACATCAAGGGCACGGGCCTGGATTTCATCTATCGCTGGCAGGCCTGGGATCGCACGTGGAAGCTGTGCCGCCAGCTCACCGGGGGGCACGACAAGGAGGCGGAAAACGCGGTGAAAGCACTGGCCAATATCAATGATTTCGGCCTGCTCGACCTCGAACTGGTGCGCGACAGCTGTATCGAGGTGCGCGACAGCCGGGTGGCACAGACCGAGATGTTCCAGGCGGAACTCAACGTCATCGAGGGCAACCTGGAGCGGCAGCTGGCGCAGATCGGGGAGACGGTGGCCCTGTCCGGCGGCGCCTCGATGCTGGACAAGGCTATCGAGTTGCTGGAAGCGTTCCTCGATCCTGGCAGCGCCGTCAGCCGCCGCAAGGAATCCGAGCGCATCTACAATGACCTCGCGGAGCACCGTATCAGCGTGGAACGGGCGGTATTCGAGCTGCAGCGCCTGAACAAGGAGCAGAAAGGCGGCTGGTTACGCCAGCGGGTCAACCGGCTACGCGTGGGTCGCTGACCGCGCCGGCGCCACCCTCCCCGCGTCGTGATGATGACTTATAACCGCGGCGTCTTAAAGCCAGTTATAGCTTGTGATAACTATCGTAACTTATTGATTTTTAGGCCTATACCTGTATGGGCGCGTCGCTGGTGGCGTCGTGATGACGTCTGCGCAGACGCAGGGGCAGGGTCGCGTCGACGGAGCGGTAGCGATAGCACCCCTGCCCGTCCTCGCTGCGCTCCACCTGGCCCCGGTGGTACAGGTAGTTCACGTGTGCCAGGCACTCGCCTACCGCCAG
>JAWVYG010000688.1:0-2424 GCA_033722815.1 Halioglobus sp. | reverse complement strand
GAAGTGGCCCGCCATGCGTGACGCGGGCCGCAATTTCGTTGAATTCGAGCGCACCTGGGCCAACAGCGTCGCCCGCCTCGAGGGTGTTTACTCGCGGCTGGTCGAGTCGCCGGAAGTCGCATGTTAGTCAGGTCCAAGGCACCACTTCGGCTCGGGCTCGCCGGTGGCGGCAGCGACGTCGCGCCCTACTGCGACCTCTATGGCGGTGCGGTACTCAACGCCACCATCAACCTGAGTTCCTACTGCACTATCGAACCCACCGACGACGGCTGTGCCCACTTCCAGGCCCACGACCGCGAGGAGGCGTTCAGTGCGCCAAGCCAGCCGTATTTCGAGTACGATGGCCTGCTCGACCTGCACAAGGGTGTCTACAACCGCGTGGTGCGGGACTTCAATGGCGGCCAGCCCATGTCCCTGCGCGTCACGACCCACTCGGACGCGCCCGCCGGCTCCGGCCTGGGGTCGTCTTCCACCATGGTCGTGGCCATTCTTACAGCCTACGCCGAGTGGCTGCGCCTGCCGCTGGGGGAATACGACGTGGCTCACCTCGCGTTTGAAATCGAGCGTGAGGACATCGGCCTGCGCGGCGGCGCCCAGGACCAGTACGCGGCCACGTTTGGCGGTGTGAATTTCATGGAGTTTCACGAACAGAACCGGGTTATCGTCAACCCGCTGCGCGTCAAGAAGTGGATACTCAGTGAGCTCGAAGCCTCGACGGTGTTGTACTACACCGGTGTGTCCCGCTCCTCCGACAAGATCATTGCCCAGCAGATCGAGAGCTACAAGACGGGGTCCGGGAAGTCCGTGGAGGCAGTGCACCAGCTCAAGCGCGATGCCAGCGCGATGAAAGAGGCGCTGCTGCGTGGCAACATCCGCCGTTTCGGCGAAATTCTCGGCAGCAGCTGGGAAGCGAAGCGCAGGCTGGCGGACCAGATCAGCAATCCGCACATAGAGCACGTGATGGAAACGGCGCTGGAGGCGGGCGCCTGGGCGGGCAAGGTGTCTGGAGCCGGCGGTGGCGGCTTCATCGTATTCATCGTCGACCCTGTAGAGAGGGTCAAGTTGATCAACGCCCTCAACAAGCTCGATGGCAACGTGGTGCCATTCCAGTTCGAACCGCATGGAGCATCTGCATGGATCGTCCCGATCTAGACTACGTCGAAGGACAGTTTCGCGAATCGATTGCCGTCAAGCAGTCGATCGTCGAGGACGCCGCGTTGATGCAGCAGGTGACCTCGATAGGACACCTGCTCATCGACCGCTACCGGGAGGGCAGCAAGTTGCTCATTGCCGGCAATGGCGGCAGTGCGGCCGACGCCCAGCATATTGCGGCGGAGTTTGTCAGCCGCTTCAATTTCGACCGTCCCGGTCTGCCATCCCTTGCACTGACCACCGATACCTCGATTCTTACCGCGGTCGGCAACGACTACGGCTACGAGCAATTGTTCAGGCGCCAGCTGCAGGCAAACGGGGTTGCCGGCGATGTCTTCCTGGGGATTTCCACCTCCGGTAACAGTCCCAACGTGCTCGAGGCGCTGCGCGCCTGCGCCGACCTGGGGATCACTGCCATTGGCCTCACCGGCGCCAGCGGCGGGAAAATGCGCGACCTTTGCGACCACTGCATCTGCGTGCCCAGCCAGGACACGCCACGCATCCAGGAGTCACACCTGCTGATAGGGCACACCCTGTGCGCCATGGTGGAACTGGCCCTGTTTGACAAGCCTGGCCAGTAGGCGCGCCGCGAGCGGGTGCTCCCGGCTCAGGAATTCGCTGCCTGGTCGGGTAATTCGCCGGCCCCGGCGGCGTTACGCAGCTGCGCCAGGGCCTGGTCCTGGCGCTCCTTGAGCACGTCCTCCAGCGCCTTCAGCTGAGACAGGGTCTCCTCGGTGCGCTGGCGCAGTTGCGCGCAGGCCTCCTCCATAGACGCCTCGCTCTTCTCGCTCTCTGCCCTGATCTCTTCACTGGTCTGCTCCAGCGCGCTGATCTCCCGCTCGAGGGTGGCGCGGATTTCCTGCTGGCGCTCTCTCAGCGACGCCGCCTCTTCCTCCGCGCTGCGCCGTACCTTTTCCTGGTCGAGTACGAGCTGCTCCTCACCCTGGCGCCCCTGCTCCTCGATGGCTGCGCGCTGTTTGACGAACGCTGACACCTTGTCCTCGGAGGAGGCGCGTACCGCCGCCAGTTCTTCCTCCAGCGCGGCAATATTGCGACGTGCATGGTCGCGCGTCTCCTGCACCTGCTGCTCCAGCTGCTGCACGGCCTCGTCCGCCTGCTGCTGCGTGTCTGTGATCCTGGCTTCCAGGGCTTGTATGGCGTCCTCCTGGGACAGCAGTTCCTCGTCCTGCAGCGCGTCCAGTCTCCCCAGCTCTTCCATTGCGTCGGTAATCCTCGCGAGGTGTTCGCGGTGCAGTTCTTCCAGTCGGGTCT
>JAWVYG010000687.1:0-2428 GCA_033722815.1 Halioglobus sp. | reverse complement strand
GACGTGTTCCTGTCGGCGGAACCGGTTTTGCAGTGCTATGCAAAGTGTGTCCGCCTGCTCGGCCCTTCCGGTTCCGGTCAGCTCGCCAAGATGGTTAACCAGATTTGCATCGCGGGCGTCGTGCAGGGTCTGTCCGAGGCCCTGCTGTTCTCCGAGAGAGCCGGGTTGGACAGCGCGGCAGTGGTCGAAGTCATCTCCCAGGGTGCGGCCCAGTCTTGGCAGATGGACAACCGCTACCGGACGATGCTGGACGGCGAGTACGAGCACGGCTTCGCCGTGGACTGGATGCGCAAGGACCTCGCCATGGTACTGGATGAAGCCGCCCGGCTCGGCCTCGAGCTGCCGTTGACCGCACTGGTGGACGGCTTCTACGCCGACGTGCAGTCCATGGGCGGCGGGCGCTGGGATACATCCAGCCTGTTCGCGCGTATGCGCGAACGCCAGGGGTAGGGCGGCAGGCCTTCAAGAATCGATGGAGCAATGATGACAAGGGACGATTTCAATCCGCAGCTGTGCGAATTTCTCGGCAGGGCGACCACGCCGTTTCATGCTGTCGCGGATATGGCGGCGATGCTGTGCCAGGCGGGATTCGAACAACTGCAGGAGGGCGAACCGTGGGAACTGCGGGCGGGCAACGGGTACTTTGTCACTCGCAACGGCAGTTCAATCATCGCCTACGTGCACGGCGAGTCCCCGCCCGGCAGCAGCGGGGTGCGCATGGTCGGCGCGCATACCGACAGTCCATGCCTGATGGTCAAACCCCAGGCGGAAGTGCGCTGCAAGGGATACCTGCAACTTGGCGTGCAGGTCTATGGCGGTGCTTTGTTGAATCCCTGGTTCGACAGGGACCTGTCGCTGGCCGGCCGGGTCAGTTACCGCACTCCGGACGGGCAGTTGCGCAGCGCGCTGATCGACTTCCGCCGCGCTATAGCGGTGATCCCCAGCCTGGCCATCCACCTGGATCGCGACGCCAACAACGAGCGCAGCGTCAATCCGCAGAAGGATATGCCGCCCGTGCTTTGCCAGCTGGGGGAGGAAGAAGAGTTCGCGCTGCGCGATCTGCTGCGCTCGCAACTGACGCGGGAGCATCCCGGCATCGAGGTAGCCGAAATCCTGGACTTCGAGCTCTCCTTCTACGACAGCCAGCCGGCGGCGGTCGTTGGCCTCAACGATCAGTTCATCGCCTCGGCCAGGCTGGATAACCTGTTGAGTTGCTTCGTCGGCCTGCAGGCTTTGCTCCAGGCAGACCGCCGCCAGAGCGCGCTGCTGGTGTGCAATGACCACGAGGAGGTGGGCAGCCAGTCTGCCATAGGCGCCCAGGGGCCCTTCCTGCTCTCCTTTCTCAAGCGGCTGGCCGGGTCGGAGGAGGCTTATGCCGCGCTGGCGGCGCGATCCCTGCTGATTTCCGCCGACAACGCCCACGGCGTTCACCCGAACTTTACTGACCGGCACGACGACAATCACGGGCCGCTGCTCAACGCCGGCCCGGTCATCAAGGTCAACGCCAGCCAGCGCTATGCCACCAATAGCGAAACCAGCGGCCTGTTCCGCATGCTGTGCAAGCAGGCCGATGTGCCTGTGCAGACGTTCGTGGTGCGCAGCGACATGGCCTGCGGCAGTACGATAGGCCCTATAACATCGGGTGTAACAGGCATTCCAACGCTGGATATCGGCGTGGCCACCTTCGCCATGCACTCCATACGGGAGCTGGCCGGCGCCGATGATGCCCGGGACCTGGCCCGGGTGCTGACCGGTTTCTTCGATCACGCCGGGGAACTGGGCGCCGGTTGACCCTGTCGACATGAGAGTCCTGTTGCTCTCGGCCTACGCCGCACACAGCCATCGCCACTGGTGCAGCGCGCTGCAGTCCATGCTTCCCGACTGGGATTGGCAGTTGCTCGAGATGCCGCCGCGGCATTTCAGCTGGCGCATGCGGGGCAACCCACTGCACTTCGGCGTCACGGAGGCAGAGCTGCTGCGTGGAGATTATGACCTGGTGTGCGCCACCTCCATGGTCGACCTGGCCACGTTGCGGGGACTGGTACCGGCCCTGGCGCAAAAACCAGCGGTACTGTACTTCCACGAAAACCAGTTCGCCTACCCGCAAAGCGGCGCCGGGCACAGCCTGCTGGAGGCGCAGATGGTGAGCCTTTACAGCGCGCTCGCGGCGGACCAACTCCTGTTCAATTCGCGCTACAACCGCGACTCATTTGTCGCCGGCGTCGACGCGTTGCTGGGACGACTGCCGGATTTCGTCCCGGAGGGTCTCGCAGCGGCGCTGCGCGACAAGGCGGAGGTGCTCCCGGTGCCCTTGGCCGCGGCGCCCGAGCCGGTGCGGCCAGCATTCTGGCCGCATCGTGACGGCAGGGCGCCGGGGGATACCCTGCGCATTGTCTGGGCGGCGCGGATGGAGCACGACAAGGGCGGG
>JAWVYG010000686.1:0-2430 GCA_033722815.1 Halioglobus sp. | reverse complement strand
CAAGGACCCGGAGTCTGCGGTAGAGAATCCGCAGCCGGCATACATTACCGGCATCGAGCGCGCCCTGCGCCCCGAACTCCTCGTGATCGAAGGCCTGTGCACCCACCTCGGCTGTGCGCCCAAGTTCCGGCCGGAAGTGGGCGCCACGGAGTTCACCAGCGACTGGAAGGGTGGTTTTTTCTGCCCCTGTCACGGATCCATGTTCGATCTGTCCGGGCGGGTTTTCTCGGGTACGAGTCCTGCTTCAAAGAACCTGGTGGTCCCGCCGTACTCGTTTGAGGACGAGAACGTCCTGGTCATTGGCGTCGATGCGGAGGCTGCGTAATGGTTAATTTGCTGACTGGGCTGCGCGACTGGGTCGATGCCCGCCTGCCGATCGTGCGGGCGTGGAATACGCACATGGGCAAGTACTACGCGCCCAAGAACTTCAACTTCTGGTACTTCTTCGGCGTGCTGTCGCTGCTGGTGCTGGTCAACCAGCTGCTGACCGGTATCTGGCTCACCATGAGCTACACACCCAGCCAGGAAGAGGCTTTTGCCTCCGTCGAGTACATCATGCGCGACGTCGACTACGGCTGGATACTGCGTTACATGCACTCCACCGGGGCATCGGCCTTCTTCCTCGTCGTGTACCTGCACATGTTCCGGGCGCTGCTGTACGGCTCCTACAAGAAGCCGCGGGAGCTGATCTGGATCTTCGGCATGCTGATCTTCGTGGTGCTCATGGCCGAGGCCTTCGTGGGCTATGTGCTGCCCTGGGGTCAGATGTCCTACTGGGGCGCGCAGGTCATCATCTCGCTGTTCGGTGCCATACCCGTCGTCGGGGAAGACATCGTCACCTGGGTGCGCGGCGACTACCTCATCTCCGGCATCACCCTGAACCGCTTCTTCGCGCTGCACGTGGTGGCACTGCCCATCATCCTGCTGGCGCTGGTATTGCTGCACCTGCTGGCGCTGCACGAGGTGGGTTCCAACAATCCCGACGGCGTCGATATCAAGAAGACCAAGGGCGAGGACGGTATCCCGCTGGACGGCGTCGCCTTCCATCCCTACTACACGGTGCACGACCTGCAGGCTGTCGGTGTATTCCTGTTCATTTTCTGCGGCATCATATTCTTCATGCCGGAGATGGGCGGTTACTTCCTTGAGTACGCCAACTTCGAGGAGGCGAACAACCTCAAGACCCCGGAGCATATCGCGCCGGTCTGGTACTTCACGCCTTTCTACTCCGTGCTGCGTGCCGTGCCGGACAAGTTCTGGGGCTTCATCGCGTTTGCCGCCTCGGTGGCCATTCCCTTCCTGCTGCCCTGGCTGGATCGCAGCCCGGTGAACTCCTGGCGCTACCGCGGCAACATCACCAAGGTCATGCTGGTACTGTTTGCCTCTTCCTTCCTGATTCTCGGCGTGCTGGGTGTGTGGGCGCCCACGGATGCGCGGACATGGCTCGCGCGGGTCTGCTCGGTGATTTACTTCGCGTTCTTCCTGCTGATGCCCATCTGGACGTCGATGGACAGGACCAAACCGGTGCCGGAGCGCGTCACCACGAATGGCGGGATCGGCTTCTGGGGCAGTATCGGTGCTTTCGTGCTGATCATGGCGCTGACGGTGATACCGCTGAAGGCAGTGGCCGCGGCGGGTGCCTACAAGTGCGGCAGCATTCCCTGTGACGAGTTCGTCGCCGACCCGGCGGACAAAGCGTCCCTGCAAAACGGTGCCAGGCTGTACATGAACTACTGCATGGGCTGTCACTCCCTGCAATACCAGCGCTACAACCGTGTGGCCGAGGACCTGGGGATTCCCGAGGACCTGTTCATGGACAACCTGGTGTTCGACCCGTCGGTGAAGTTCGGTGACCTGATGGAGAATGCCATGGACGATGGTACGGCCAAGGTATGGTTCGGCGTCACGCCGCCCGACCTGACGCTTTGGTCGCGGCGCAAGGGCCCCGACTGGCTGTATACCTACCTGAGGAATTTCCACAAGGACGACAGCCGCCCCTACGGCGTCAACAACCGGGTGTTCAAGGATGTGGGCATGCCCCACGTTTTGCTGGAGCTACAGGGCATGCCCGAGTGCGCGCCCGGCCCGGTCACCGCTGCCAACGGCGGGGTGAAGCGTGATCCGCTGACCGGCGAGGACATCCTGGAGGGCGAGTGCGGCAGCCTGGTGGTAAGCCAGCCCGGGGATATGACGACCGAGGAGTTCGACGGCGCCATGTACGACCTGGTGAACTTTCTCGCCTACTCGGCGGAGCCCATGGTGCAGGACCGGCATCGCATCGGCTTGTTCACGCTGCTGTTCATAGCCCTGTTCACGGTTTTCGCGGCGCTGCTCAACCGCGAATACTGGAAAGACGTGCACTGACCGCAGTTCCCGGGGGGGTGGGTCTCCGGGCGCTGCGTTGAAACCAGAATAACTGACTGAGGATTT
>JAWVYG010000685.1:0-2430 GCA_033722815.1 Halioglobus sp. | reverse complement strand
TATCTCCTGCACTGCCGCCAGCAGGTTGCCCTCGACGCGCTCGCACAGCAGCTGCAGCGCGTCGGATTCGATCGACAGGCCCGCCGCCTGCAGGCGGCCCTGCATCCAGCGCGGCAGTTCCCTTGCCTTGACCGGCCACACCTGCACGGTGGCGCCCGCCTTGTCCAGCGCCTTGTACCACTTGCTGTTCTGCGACTGCCGGTCGATCTTGCCGGACACGATGAGCAGTACGTCGTCGCCGGTAGCGGCATCGAGGTAGGCGCACAGCGCCGCGCTGCCGTCCTTGCCCGGCTTGCCGCCCGGCAGGCGCAGCTCGATCAGCTTGCGTTCGGCGAACAGCGACATCTCGGCGCCGCTGTGGGTCAGCTCATTCCAGTCGAAGCGGTTGCCCGCCGCCTCGATGACGCGGCGTTCGCCGCAGCCCTGCGCGGGGGCCCGCGCGCGAACCTGGTCGCAGCACTCCTGGATCAACAGGGTTTCATCGCCGAACACGAGGTACACGGGCAGCAGTTTCTGCTGCAGGTGTCCCGCCAGTTGCTCCGGCCGCAGCTGCACCGCGTCAGCCCGGGTCCGCGCTTTCCGCCCGGGCGCTGGCGGCGTAAAAACCGATACTGCGCAGGATTCGCTGCGCCAGCTCCGCGCGCATCTCCTGCTGCAGCAGGCGAATCTCCTCCGACTTTCCGACCACGTTGCGCGGATCGTTTTCCATCTGCTTGACGACCGAGGAGGTGGTCTGACGCATGGCGACGCGGCCATCGGCGGTCTGGACCGTGAAACTCGCGCGCATGGTCAGCTCGAATTCCGCCGCCCGGGCCTCGGAGTTCAGGGACAGGTTGCGCTGCTGGAAGTCTTCCGGCCCGAGCAGCAGCACGTAGTTGGCGTCGGCGCGCTCGGCCCAGGTGACGCCGTTGAGTTCGAAACGGGCGCTCACCTCGCGACTGAATTCGCTGTTCGGGTTGTTGGTCACCAGGTGCATCTGCTTCCACTCTTCCGGCAGCAGCGTGGCGCTGTTGCCGACCCCGCGCAGCTGGAAGCCGCAGCCGCCGAGCAGTATCGTGGTCGCGACCAGCAGCAGGGCCAGGCCGCGCTGTCTGTGCCCGGTTGTGGTTTGCATCGAAATCCCCGCAGGCGTGTCAGTTGGCGACAATGTTAACCAATTTCCCCGGCACCACAATGACCTTGCGCACCGTGACGTCCTCGATGAAGCGCTGCACGTTGTCCTGTGCCAGTGCCGCGGCCTCGAGCGCATCCTTGTCGGCGTCCGCCGGTACGTCCATTTTCGCGCGCACCTTGCCGTTGACCTGCACCACGACCTGGATGCTGTCGCGGGCGAGCGCGCTTTCGTCCAGCGCGGGCCAGCCGGCATCGAGGATGTCGCCCGCGCCGCCCAGCGCCGGCCACAGGGCGTGGCTGATGTGGGGTACTATCGGGCTGAGCATCAGCACGACGGCGCGCAGGGCCTCGTCCAGCACGGCGCGGCTCTGGTCCGAGTCGTCCAGCTTGCCCAGCTCGTTGCACAGCTCCATGATCGCCGCTATGGCGGTGTTGAAGGTCTGCCTGCGGCCGTAGTCGTCGGACACCTTGGCGATGGTCTCGTGGGTCTTGCGGCGCGCCGCTTTCTGCTGTTCGTCCAGGGCGCCCGTGTCCAGTGCCCCCACCTCGCCCGCAGCGATGTGCGCCGCGGCCATCTTCCACAGGCGCTTGAGGAAGCGGTTGGCGCCCTCCACACCGGAGTCGGACCACTCCAGCGACTGCTCCGGCGGCGCCGCGAACATGCTGAACAGGCGCACCGTATCAGCGCCGTAGCGGTCGATCAGGGACTGCGGGTCCACCGTGTTGCCCTTTGACTTGGACATCTTGGCGCCGTCCTTGAGCACCATGCCCTGGGTGAGCAGGCGGGTGAACGGCTCGTCCGAGTTCACCAGCCCGGCGTCGCGCAGCAGCTTGTGGTAGAAGCGCGAGTAGAGCAGGTGCAGGATGGCGTGCTCGATGCCGCCGACGTACTGGTCCACCGGGGCCCAGTAGTCGGCCTCCGCATCCAGCATGCGTTCGTCGTTATTGGCGCAGGCATAGCGCGCGTAATACCAGGACGATTCCATGAAGGTGTCGAAGGTATCGGTCTCGCGCACCGCCGCGCCGCCGCAGGCAGGACAACGGGTGTTGTAGAACTCCGGCATTTTCTTGAGCGGTGAGCCGACGCCCTCGAACTCCACGTCGGTGGGCAACACCACCGGCAGGTCCGCCTCGGGCACCGGGACCGAGCCGCACTTGTCGCAGTTGATGATCGGTATGGGCGCGCCCCAGTAGCGCTGTCGCGAGACGCCCCAGTCGCGCAGGCGGAAGTTCACCGTCTTGCGGCCGCTGCCGCGCGTGCCGAGGAAATCCGCAATGGCATCGAACGCTTGCTCGGAACTCAGATCGTCGAACTGC
>JAWVYG010000684.1:0-2431 GCA_033722815.1 Halioglobus sp. | reverse complement strand
GTCCCACCGGCTTGATGCGCGCCTCGATTTCCGCCCGCTGGGCGTCTGTCAGGTCGACCGCCCAGGCGCTGAATGCCAGGATCGCGGCCAGGATTCCCACGGTGTTGCGAATCATCGTCGTAGCTTCCTTCATTTTTTACCGGCGCGCATTATAGCCACTTCTCGGGGTGCGTGAAACTTGCAACAGGACATAGTATGTTCGTTCCCCCTCGCACCGGTTATGGACGAACAGATGAAGATTTACACCTACGATCCCGCCCCGAATCCGCAGCGTCTGGCCCTGTTCATGAAGTACAAGGGCATTGAACTGGACACCGAGCAGGTCGACATGGCGAACGCCGAGCAGCTGACGCCCGAGCACCTGGCGATCAACCCCGGGGGCACACTGCCAGTATTGGTGCTGGACGACGGCAGCACACTCGGGGCGGTGATCGGCATCGTCACCTACCTCGAGGCGCTGTACCCCGACAAGCCGCTGCTCGGTTCCACGCCGCTGGAGAAGGCGCAGGTCATCAACTGGTGCCACAACCTGTTCAGCGGCCTCATGGGCGCCATCGCCAGCGTCTTTCGCAACCGCAGCAAGGGCTTCGTGGACCGCGGGCTGCCCGGGCCTCTGAACCTGCCGCAGATTCCGGACCTGGTGGAGCGCGGCCAGAAGCAGATCGACTACTTCCTGCCCGAACTGGACAGGCACCTGGCGCAGAATACCTGGCTGGCCGGGGACAACTTCTCCTTCGCCGATATCGACCTGTACACCGCGATCGGCTTCCTCGGTTGGATCAAGCGGGAGATTCCGGAAGATTGCCCCAACCTGAAGGCCTGGCACGAGCGCGCCGCCGCCGAGCTGGCCTGATACAACCTTTGCACAGCTGCGCTCACTGCGGATGGACCATCCTGCGGGCGGGTCTGTTATAACCGCCGTGTGGAAAACCGCCTTACCATAAAAGCTCGAGGATCCGGGCGCGCTGCGGTCCGGGCTCGTACCTGGCTTGCCCTGCTGACCGTCACTGCCCTGGCCGCCTGCGGCGGCGGGGCGCCGCAGGAGCGCTTCGAGCAGTACCTGCAGCGCCTGGCCAATACCCTGTCAGTGCAGCCGCAGGAACCCGCCACAACACCGCTCCCGCGCCCGCCGCGGCCGGGCTCGCTGCGCCTGGACGTGGATGGCGGCAAGGTCGATGCGCTGGACTTCCTCGCCCTCAGCGGCTGCGCCGTACAGGTGACCATCGGCAAGCGCAACTCCAGCCTGGGGCGCATGGCGCGAGATTCACAGCGACTGCTGCTGGAGCTGGAATACCTGCGCCTCGCACCCGACTGCGTGAGCGAGATGCGCGCTGCCGGGCGCGATGCGCTGGCTACATCGCTGCAGGAAGCCTGGCAGCTCAAGCGCGCGCAGCTGCCGGCACTGGTTTTCAATGCCACGCTCGGGGCCGAGGAGTACCGCTCCTTCTGGCAACCCACCCGTGCGCCGGGCGCTTATCCCGCGGTGGGCGACAGCTCGGTCACCACGTCACTGGCCGCCGTCAACGCCATGGTCGAGCGCTGGCTCTCCGGGGACTACAGCGCCGATAACCTGGCCTTCGAACTGGCGCTGGGCGACATAGCGGGCGGCGGTGGCGGTGCACTGCTGGGGCAACTGGCGCTGCAGCATGACTGGCTCAACGCAGCCGACCGGATGCTGCAGGCACGCGCCGAACAAGGACCCCTGTGCGCCCCCAGCTACCGTCACCGCGCCGCCGATATCCTGCCCGGTGTGGTGCGCCGCTTCTTTATCGACGGGATCCAACCCCACGCGGCCGTGATGGAGAACCGGCGCTACGCGCTGCTTCCCCCGATCGCCGAGCTCGAGCAGATGCTCGGCACAGCGCTGCCGCCAAACTACCGGGAATGGCAGGAAGCGCGGGAGGCACTGCTCGAACTGGCCCGCGGCGCACCGAAGAGCCACGTGTCGCACCTGCAGAAAATCCTGGCGCCCTGCGACACTGCACCCGGCGGCTAGCCTGCCGCCTGTCAGTCCTCGTCCAGGGGCAACTTGCGTTTCGGGTGCATGCCCTCACACATCCCCATGAAGGGCGGGTGGATGGAGTAACCCAGCAGCCGCCGAATGTTCTCGGAGACGCTGGCCGCAGTCTCCCGCGACACGGAAAGGAAATAGTTCTCCTGGGTGCGCACCCAGGGTTCGCAGTACTGCGCGGTGATCGCCAGGCGGCTTGCGCCGGAATAGTTTGCGCCCCCGCCGTGCCAGAGATTGCCAAGGAACAGGATGCAGGAGCCGGCGGGCATGACCGCCATGACCCGTTCGTCGCTGTCCCGCGGGAAGCGCTCCTCCCCCCACAGATGGCTGGCGGGAATCGCCACGGTGGCGCCGTTGTCCGGGGTAAATTCATCCACGGCGAATACCGTGGCGGCGGACAGCGCCGGGCGCGGGCGCGGC
>JAWVYG010000683.1:0-2446 GCA_033722815.1 Halioglobus sp. | reverse complement strand
GGCGCACGTAGGCCTCGGCCTCGGCGGAGAAATCCGCCGGCAGCTCACCCGCCAGGCGCCTTCGCAACTCGGCCGACAGTTCCGGGTGGGCCGCGTCGTAGGCGCCCATGGCCTCTTCCCAGGCCGCCTCCAGCTGCGCGCCGCGTTCCCGCGCGTCCCAGCCGGCGTAGACGTGTTCGGGGACCTCGAAGGGCGCGTATTGCCAGCCCAGCGCATCGCGGGTGGCGGCCACCTCGTCCTCGCCCAACGGCGCGCCGTGGCAGGACTCGCTGCCGCCCTTGTTGGGCGCACCCTTGCCGATCACCGTGCGGCAACAAATAAGTGAGGGCTTACTATCAGCCCGGGCCTCTTCGATGGCGGCCTTTATCGCATCGGGGTCGTGTCCATCCACATTGCGTACAACCTGCCAGCCGTAGGCTTCGAAGCGCGCCGGCGTGTCGTCGCTGAACCAGCCGTCGACCTCGCCGTCGATGGAGATACCGTTGTCGTCGTAGAAGCCGATCAGCTTGCCCAGGCCCAGGGTGCCGGCCAGCGAGCAAACCTCGTGGGATATGCCCTCCATGAGACAGCCGTCGCCCAGGAACACATACGTGAAGTGATCGATTACTTCGTGCCCGGGCCGGTTGAACTGGGCCCCCAGCACTCTTTCGGCGATCGCCATCCCGACCGCGTTGCTGATGCCCTGGCCCAGCGGGCCGGTGGTGGTCTCCACGCCGGGCGTGCAGCCGTATTCGGGGTGCCCCGGTGTCATGCTGTGCAGCTGGCGGAAATTCTCGATTTCCGCCATGGGCAACGCATAGCCCGACAGGTGCAGCAGGGAGTACACCAGCATGGAGCCGTGGCCGTTGGACAGGACGAAGCGGTCCCGGTTTGCCCAGCGCGGATTGGCGGGGTTGTGGCGCAGGTAGTCGTTCCACAGGACTTCCGCGATATCCGCCATACCCATGGGGGCGCCGGGGTGGCCGCTGTTGGCCTTCTGCACGGCGTCCATGCTGAGGGCTCGAACGGCATTCGCGAGTTCTGCGCGGGGGGAAGACATGGGGTTCTCCAGAGCTGCTTGGGACATGGCGGTGGGGCTCCTGCCAAAGAGGGCGCTATTTTCGCGTAAGCGGGCGTCCACGGCAATCGAATCGCCCGAATAAGCCGCCGCGCCGGTAATTTTTCCCGGCGCCCGGCCGCTCGCAGCCGCGGCGGGCTGTGAGAATGGCGTCACAATCTATATCAAAATATTTTGATATAGGTATGCGCCCCTGCTAGACTCCCCCGCCATGCTGTCGCCATCCACCCCCATAAAGGCGGGCGCCTCCCAGCCACAGGAGCAGATCGCCGCTCTCACCGGCCTGTGCAAGGCCAGTGCGGACACCCTGCGCCTGCTGGTCCTGCGCGTGCTGTGCAAGGATTCCTTCGCGGTCTCCGAGCTGTGCGCGATCTTTGACATGCGCCAGCCGGCCCTGAGCCACCACCTGAAGGTACTGGCCGGCGCCGGGCTCGTGGCGGCCCGCCGCGAGGGCAACACCATCTTCTACCGGCGGGCCGAACTGGGCCAGCACCCCGATCTGGGACAGCTGCAGGATGCGATATTCGACACGGTGGACCGGGTCGAGCTGCCCGCGGACGTACAGCGTCGGCTCAGCGCCCTGTACGCCCGCCGGGAGGAGAACTCCCGCCACTTCTTCCGCGACAACGCGCACAAGTTCCAGGCCCAGCAGGACCTGATCGCCAGCTACGAGCAGTACGCCGACGTGGTCGCCAACGTGCTGCGGGACGCGCCCCTGCAGGCGCGCCGCTGCGCGCTGGAGGTGGGTCCGGGGGACGGCTCGTTCCTGCTCGAGCTGTCGCCCCTGTTCGACACGGTGGTGGCGCTGGACAACGCGCCCAGCATGCTGGAGCAGGCGCGGCAGAAGGCTGCCGGGGCGGGCGTGGACAATGTCGATTTCATCGAGGGCGATACCGGCCACGCGCGGCTGCGCAAACTGCGCACCGACTGTGTGGTCATCAACATGGTACTGCACCACACGCCCGATCCGGGACAGGTACTCAAGGACATCGCCGCCACCCTGGCCCCCGGCGGCGTGGTGCTGGTCACCGACCTGTGCAACCACGACCAGGGCTGGGCACGTGAGAACTGCGGCGACCTGTGGCTCGGTTTCGATCCCCAGCAACTGGCCGCCTGGGCGGCCGAGGCGGGGCTGTCCGACATCGCCAGCGTTTACCTCGCGCAACGCAACGGATTTCAAATCCAGGTGCGGCTGTTCAGCCGGCCTGAACAATCAACCAAAGGAAGTACACTATGAGTGAGTATGCGATTTTCACCTCGGAGTCCGTGTCCGAGGGGCACCCTGACAAGATGGCGGACCAGATATCCGACGCCATCCTCGACTACCTGCTGAAGGATGACCCCAATGCGCGGGTGGCCGTGGAGACCATGGTCAAGACCGGCATGGCG
>JAWVYG010000682.1:0-2446 GCA_033722815.1 Halioglobus sp. | reverse complement strand
GGGCGATGCGCAGGTCGCTGGTGATCGGGTGGTGGATCGTGCTAACCAGCGGCAGGCCCATTTCCTGGATGTCGAGCATGCCGTAACTGAGACTCTGGTTGTCGTGAATCAGGTCGTACTGGTCACCGTGCTCGCGCAGGAACTTCGCCGCGCGACGACCGAAGGAATAGGGCTCGGCGAAGCCGCCGGTCAACTTGCTGAACCACTCGACGATATTGCTGTAGGACGTCAAGTGGCGCGGGCGCAGCGACAACAGTCCGTTCTGGAACAGGTCGAGGCTGGGCAGCTTGATCAAGCGCACGCGAGGATCGAGATGCGGGTAGGGCGGGCCGGAGATGACGTCGACGCTGTGACCGGCGTCGACGAGCGCCTTGCTCAAAAAGCGCATGTACACGCCCTGCCCGCCGCCGAAGGGCTGGCTGCGATACCCCATCAACGCTATACGCAATGGGCGCGGCGCCGCTTCCGGGGCGGGATACTGTGCCGAATCCGACAGTGGCTGGATATCCGACTGGGCTGTTACCAGATGCCTGATGTTGGCGTCCTCTTTCGTATCCGGGCAAGGGTGTTTAACATAGGGCGGTGTGAGAGGAAGGCGCGTCACTGCCTAAAACTGCAACGAGCGCCCAGAAACACCGCAGCAAAAGGGGCTAGATTTTAATCAGCAACTGGTCAAAAATCCACCCCATTTGACCCGCGCGGGTATGCGAGCGAGCGCGCTGCGGCGCCCTCGAAGACGACTACGGCCCGCCCCATAACTGCCGGAAAAAGAACACCGCAAATGACAACGAGAGCATATAAAGGGCTCATCCTCGCGGGTGGCTCCGGTTCGCGCCTGCACCCCCTCACCAGCACCGTGAGCAAGCAGCTCATGCCGGTGTACGACAAGCCGATGATCTATTACCCGCTGGCGACGCTGATGCTGGCGGGTATCCGCGATATCCTCGTTATCACCACGCCGCGGGACCAGGACGCGTTCCGCTCACTGCTGGGCGACGGCTCCGGCTGGGGCATCAACCTCGAGTACACGGTGCAGCCCAGTCCCGACGGCCTTGCGCAGGCGTTCCTGCTCGGCGAACAATTCATCGGCGACTCCCCGTGCAGCCTGGTGCTCGGCGACAATATCTTTTACGGCGGCGGGTTTTCCCAACGACTGGCGAGCGCGGCGAGCCGCGATCGCGGCGCATCGGTCTTCGCGTATTACGTGCAGGACCCGGAACGCTACGGCGTCGTCAGTTTTGACAAGGACGGCGTGGCGCAGGACATCGAGGAAAAACCCGCGCACCCCAAATCCCATTACGCGGTCACCGGTTTGTACTTCTACGACAACGACGTCATCGACATCGCCAGGTCGGTGAAGCCTTCCGCGCGCGGCGAGCTCGAGATCACCGACGTCAACAAGCAGTACCTCGAACGCGGCGACCTGCAGGTGGAGGTGATGAGTCGCGGTACGGCATGGCTCGACACCGGTACCCACAACTCGCTGCTGGACGCGGCGAACTTTATTCGCGTGGTGGAGGAGCGGCAGGGGCTGAAGATCGCCTGCCCCGAGGAAGTGGCGTACCGCATGGGTTATATCAGCGCCGAAGAACTGCTCGCCCTGGCCGCACCGTTGGAGCGCAGCGGTTATGGCCTGTACCTGAAGAGCCTGCTCGACGACGATGGAGTCGTCTTCGGGTGAACGTCGGCAAGACCAGCCTGCAGGACGTGTACCTGCTGGAGCCAAAGGTGTTCGGCGACGACCGCGGCTTCTTTCTCGAGAGCTGGAACGCCGCCACCTTCCGCGAGGCGGGTTTCGATATCACGTTCGTGCAGGACAATCACAGCCGCTCCGCCCGCGGCGCGTTGCGCGGCCAGCACTACCAGACCGCGCAAACGCAGGGCAAGCTGGTGCGCGTCACCTTCGGCGAGGTGTTCGACGTGGCGGTGGACCTGCGGCGCTCGTCATCGACCTTCGGGCAGTGGTACGGCGTGACGCTGAGCGCTGACAATCACCGGATGCTGTGGGTACCCGAGGGTTTCGCGCACGGCTTCTATGTCACGTCCGAATTTGCGGACTTCCAGTACAAGTGCACCGACTTCTACCACCCCGACAGCGAGGTCTGCCTGGCATGGGACGACGCACAGCTGGCCATCGACTGGCCGTTGGCGGGTGGCGCCGCGCCGACACTGTCGGGCAAGGACGCCGCGGGGCTGTCCTGGGACGACGCGCCGAAGTTCGACTGACGCCGCGGCACCCGTCCCGGCGCTATGCGCTCAATAGCGGCCGCCACCAGTGCTCGTTGGCAAGGTACCAGTCCAGCGTCAACTCGATACCGGATGCAAAACTCTCGCGCGGCGCGTAGCCCAGTTCGCGCGTGATCTTCGTGGCATCGATGGCATAGCGCCAGTCGTGTCCCGCGCGGTCCTCAACGAACTCGATCAGCGACGACGAGCTGTCGCCCCG